>JAIYBI010000370.1 GCA_027488595.1 Opitutaceae bacterium
CGGTTCAACTCCACGCCGCATCCGCTTAAGTGGTGGCGGGACTCGATGGCCTACGCGATCAAGGGCAGCCAGCCCCAGTATTTCATTCGCCTTACTTCGGACCGTCCGGTCGAGGAAATCATCAGCGATCCCGATCTCGCGCCGGTGCTCGAGGCTTTGGCGGGCATGGGCCTGCGTCTGCCGGCCGTTACCGCCGGTGGTGCGGTGGCATCAGCGACACCGAGTCCATGAGTCGCGGCAGCTTTGCGCTGGCCCTTGCGGGCTTGTTAACAGTCGGCACGCTGGCCGCGAATCCGGCGCGGCGCGATAACCATGAACGCTGGCGGCGGCTGCATCCCGTCCCGCTCACGCCCGAATTAGCGCGTTGGTTTCTCCCCGGTGGCCTTGGCTACGAACCGGGTGCGGAGCCGCCGCCGCCCGGACCGCGGGCGTTCCTGACCCGCACCTTTTACGGCGTGGATAGCCTCGACGGCGGCGAGTGGGCGCGGCGCAACGGTCTCGGCCCCGGCCTGCAATTCTCGCACAACCTGGCCAATGTTTTTCGTCCCGAACTTTTCGATACGCACCCGGAGTTCTTCGCGCTGATTGACGGCGAGCGGTCCCGTCCGCGTCCGACTCGTATCAATTGGAACCCCGAGCTCGGCACGCCTGAGTCGGCAGCCTTCGCGGCGCGGGCGGCGAACGCCCACTTCGACGCCAACCCGGAGGCATTGTCCTTCTCGGTGGGGATCAACGATGCTCTCCGCTACGGCGACTCCGAAGCCACCCGGCGCTGGGTGTATCCGCCCCGGTATTTCAGGCAGATGCCGGTATACAGCGATCTCGTCTTCAACTTTACCAACTCCGTGGCGGCGCAGGTGGCGGAGAAGCGCCCCGATAAACTTATCGGCGCGCTCGCCTACTATTGGACGGAGCAGGTGCCGGATTTTCCGCTGCACCCGCAGGTGGTGCCCTTTTTGACGGCGGACCGCAGCCAGCTGTTTAATCCTGCTTTCCGGCGCGAAGAGTCCGCCCTGCAGCAAGCCTGGGCGCAGAAGGGAACGCACCGGCTCGGGCTCTACGACTACATTTACGGCTACGGTTTTTTGGTCCCGCGTATCCACACTACGACGCTCGCCCGGCATCTGCGGGATGCACGGCGCACCGGGTTCACCGATTACTTTGCCGAACTGAATTCGAACTGGGGGCTCGACGGCCCGCAGCCCTGGCTCGTGGCCCAGCTCTTGCAGGACCCGGAGCAGTCGCCGCGCGCGCTGCTGGCGGAGTATTACCGGCGCTATTTCCGCAGTGCGGCGGGGCCGATGCGGGCGTTTTACGAAAAATGCGAAGCACTCTGGGCGGGGCAGGGCGGTCCGGTGTATTGGCTTAAGCATTACCGCAACGATTCGCAGGCGGCGCTTTTCCCGCCTGAGGCGCGGCGGCGGCTGCGCGCGCATTTGGACGCGGCGGCGCGGGCGGCGGCGGACGCTGGCGATGAAAAGGCGGCGGCGCGCGTGGCGTTGGTGAGCGCGGCCTTCAGCGTGTCGGAGCGTTATGTCGAGTTCAACGAGGCGCGCGAGGCGCTGGGGCGCGCGGTGCTGGCGGCCGGCGGCGGCGATGAGAAGGCGCTTGCTGATCTGAGCTCGCTCCGCGCTGCGGACCGCACGACGCGGCTGGCATTTGTCGAAACGGTGGCCTTGGTGCGGAAGGCGCAACCCTACGCGATGGCGCCGACGATTCCGGTGGATTTTGCCCGTGCCGACTGGGGGCCTTCGGCGGACTGGCTGCTGGCGGGCGGCAAGCTCGAGGCGGGCCGCGAACTGTTGGCTGATGCCGGCTGGATGGGCGCGAGGAGGCCGGATCTGCGCATGGCGGGTCTGCTTTATGAGCCCGGCCTGACTGAGCCGTGGGTGGCGCGGACCGAGCCGTGGGAGGGCTTGATCGCGGAGCTGCGCGGTGACGGGACCGACCTGAGAATCCTGCGTTTAGAGAACAACAGAACCTCCGCTTTTGAGCAGGGCTTGGTTTGTCCGCCCACCGGTTCAGGCACGGCTTCATGGGAGGTATCGGTACGGATCAGCCCGACCAGCCAGGTTTTATTCCGCGTGCTCTGGTATGATGCTTACCAAGCGCCCTGCGGCGAGACGACGGTGCAGATTCCGGCCGGCGAGTGGAAAGGGGTGGTGCCGGTGATACCGCTAGTCCCGCCGTCAAACGCGTTTTTCCTGGGGTTCAGTTTGAATCTACTGCATCAGCAACGCGGCGATTGGCTGGAGATTCGTAACGTGTCTCTCAAATGGCGGGATTGACCTGCACGGCGGCCGCCGGTTGATTCAACGTTTTCTGCATGCCACCCATCCGCATCCACCTCTCGCCTCCCCACATGGAACCAGCCGACCTGGCGATGATACAGGCTGCGTTTGCGAGCAACTGGATCGCTCCCAGCGGACCGGATGTGGATGCATTTGAAAAGGAGTTCGCGGCGAAAATCGGCGTTAAGCACGCCACGGCGGTGAGTTCCGGCACGGCCGCGCTCCATCTCGCCCTTAGGGTTGTAGGGGTGCAGCCGGGAGATGAGGTCATTTGCTCAACGCTCACCTTTGTCGCGAGTGCCAACCCGATCCGCTACCTCGGGGCGACCCCCATATTCATTGATAGCGACCGGAGCACCTGGAATCTGGATCCCGCACTGCTGGCGGCCTTTCTTGAAACCCGCGCCCGGTTGGGACGGGTGCCGCGTGCACTCGTTTTGGTGCATCTTTACGGGCAATCGGCGGACATTACTCCCATCATGGAGCTTTGCGACCGCTATGGCGTCATTGTGGTGGAGGACGCCGCCGAGGCTTTGGGCACCACCTACAAAGGACGTGCTCCGGGCACGTTTGGGCGCTGCGGGATTTTCTCCTTTAACGGTAACAAAATCATCACCACCTCCGGTGGCGGCATGTTGGTCTCGAACGACCCCGAGTTGGTGCGCCAGGCGAAGTTCCTGGGCACCCAGGCGCGCGACCACGAGGAGTATTACCAGCACTCCCAGATGGGCTACAACTACCGCTTGAGCAACCTGCTGGCGGCACTTGGACGCAGCCAACTTCGAGTCCTAGACGAACGCGTGGCTGCACGGCGCGAGACTTTTGAGCGTTACCAAACACGTTTGGCGAACGTTCCGGGGCTGACTTTTATGCCCGAGGCGTCGTTTGGACGCTCCTCGCGCTGGCTGGTGTGTGTGCAAATTGATCCGGCTGTTTTTGGCATGGATCACGAGAGTCTGCGCATCGCGTTGAACGAGGAGAATTTCGAGTCGCGCTCGGTGTGGAAACCGATGCACATGCAACCGCTCTTCGCCGGTTGTGAATGCATTGGCGGCGAGGTGGCGGAGGAGCTTTTCCTAAAAGGTCTTTGTCTTCCGTCTGGCTCGAACCTGGCACTGGCCGATCTTGAGCGCGTGGTGGCGGTCATCCGGCGTTGCGCCGGGCTGGGATAGCTCCCGCCCTTCGGAGTGTCCCGGCTCTGGCTATCGGCATGAAGCGACTATTCGATCTCATCGTGGTGTTGGTGACCCTGCCGCTATGGGGGCCGCTTTTGTTGATCGTAGCGTTGTTGGTGCGGATGAATCTGGGGGCGCCGCTCTTTTTCCGGCAAGGTCGGCCGGGGCGGAGCGGGGTGGTGTTTCAGTTAATCAAGTTCCGCAGCATGACCGACGCGCGCGGAAGCGATGGGCGCGTGTTAAGCGATACGGAGCGTTTGACGCCCTTCGGGCGCGCGCTCCGGGCCACGTCGTTGGACGAGCTGCCCGAGCTTTGGAACGTGTTACGCGGCGACATGAGTCTGGTGGGCCCGCGTCCGCTGCTCGTGGCCTACCTGCCACGCTATTCGCAGGAACAGGCGCGCCGCCATGAAGTGAGACCCGGAATCACCGGCCTCGCCCAGATCAAAGGCCGTAATGCCATGAGCTGGGAGGAGAAGTTCCGCTGGGATGTCTATTACGTGGACAACCACAGCGTGTTTATGGATATAAAAATCCTTTTCGTCACCCTCTGGAAAGTCGCCCGACGCGAAGGCATCCAAGCCGACGGCGAGGCCACCGCCCGTGAGTTCAACCCCTAATCCCTAAAACCTCCGACCCCGCACTCCCCGCCCGGTCACCGTCCCCTCTCATGTTTGCCACCGTTTACAGCCTTAGTCGCAACAAGCGCTCCCTCACGGTGGCGCTGGTTTATACGGTTTTGTTGAGTATGGCGCTCTGGGGGGCATGGGAGGTCCGCTTCGACTTTCAGGTGCCGCCGGATCAGGCCCATGTGCGGCTGCTCAGCCTCCTTCCCTTTGTGCTGCTGAAGGTCGCGCTGCTGGTGCTTTTTCGCCAGTTTAGCTCGATGCTGACCTACTTTGGTCTCCCGGATTTGCTGCGGGTCTCATGGTCAATGGTTATCGCAGCAATCTTTGGTTTCGGTTGGTGGCTGCTCTGCCGGCAGGATCCCGATCTGATCTACATTTTACCGCGCGGAGTATTGATGACAGACCTTGTGCTGTCGCTGGGCTTTGTCTGCGGGTTTCGCCTTGCGCTTCGTATTTATCGCGAACGCGTCACCCTGCATCGCACCATGGGGCCTCACAAATCCCGCCGGCGCATCGCCATCGTGGGCGCGGGCGACGTCGGGGCGAGCCTCGCCAGCGAGTGCATCAACCGGCCCGCGCGCGGCCTGCTGCCGGTGGTCTTCCTCGATGATGACGAGGATAAACGCGGCGGTCTGGTGCACGGTATTCCCGTGGGGGGCCGCATTGATGAAGTGGAACGTCTTCGGGAGCGCTTCGAGTTTGACCACGTGATCATCGCCATGCCCACCGCGCCGGAAAAGCGGTTGCGCGAGGTTATTAAACTTATGACGGATAAAGGCCTCGGAGTCGAAATCGTGCCCTCGGTGGACGATCTCATCTCCGGCCGGGCCAAGGTTACCCGCATCCGCGCGGTGGAGGTGGAGGATCTGCTGGGCCGCGATCCGGTGGCGCTCGATACCGCCGGCATCACGCACATGGTTCGGGATCGGGTCGTGCTTGTCACCGGCGCCGGCGGCAGCATCGGCAGCGAGCTTTGCCGGCAGATCGCGGACTGCAATCCCTCGCGCCTCATTCTGGTCGAACAGTCCGAGCCCGCGCTTTTTGTGATCGAGCAGGAACTGGTTTCTCGCGGCATGGGAGCGATCATCCAGCCGGTCGTGGCCGACGTGCTGGATCGCCCGCGCATCGTTCAGATTCTCGCTCGCTACAAGCCGGTGCTGGTTTTTCACGCCGCAGCTCACAAACACGTTTACCTGATGGAGCGGCAGCCTGCCGAGGCCTTGAAAAACAACGCCCTCGGCACGCTCTTGCTGGCCGAAGAGGCCGTGGCGCATGGCGTCGAGACCTTCCTCGCGATCTCGACCGACAAGGCCATCAACCCGACCAGCGTCATGGGTGCCTCGAAGCGCCTCGCCGAACTCATGTTGCAGGGCCTGCACGTCTCCGGCCAGGCCGGCAAAACCCGCCTCATGGCGGTGCGTTTCGGCAACGTGCTCGGTTCCTCCGGCAGCGTGGTTCCGATTTTCAAGCAGCAGATCGCGAATGGCGGTCCGGTCACGGTGACCCATCCCGACGTGACCCGCTATTTCATGACCATTCCCGAGGCGGTGGGCTTGGTTTTGCAGACTGCGCTGCTCGGCGATGGCGGAGAAATCTACGTTCTCGACATGGGAAGTCCGGTGAAAATCGCAGACCTCGCCCGGCAGATGATTCAGCTTTCCGGCTTCGTCCCCGACTCCGACATCGAGATTAAATTCGTCGGCCTGAAACCCGGCGAAAAACTTTACGAGGAACTCCAGCACTCCACCGAGACGCACAAGCCGACCACGCATCCGCGCATCCAGCGCTTTGTGGCCGAAGGAATAGACCCAGAGATGGTCCGTCGCGAGTTGCTCCAGATTCAGGGGCACCTGAATTCCATGGACATCAATGAGGTTAAGCTCGCGGTTCAGAAACTTCTGCCGGAATACACACCTTATCTAGATTAGTTCCGCCCAAAATCCGCCAGGCTCGGATTCTCTTCCTGCGGAGTTGCCAGCGATGGAAATGGTCAATCAGTCTGCACGCATGTCCCCACGTCGTTTACTGATCGGATTTTTCACCCTTCTAATTGCCGGCCTCGCCCTCGGCGGCTGCGCCTCGAAGACCGCGAAGAAGGATTACCCCGTCTCGGTCATTCGGTTCATGGTCGAGGCCACCGCACAGGAAAACGGGGGCGTCGTCCGCCTTCCGCAGAGCGGGGTTGTCATTCCGATCGCGCCGAAAACGTATTTCACCGAATACGACATCATGCGTTGCGACGTGATTGATAACGAACTCGGCAAGAGCCTCTCCTTCCAGTTCACCGAAGACGCCACCCGCGATCTCTACCGTTTCACCGCGACCAACCAGGGTAAACGTCTCGTGCTCGTGCTCAACGGTGTGGCGATCGGCGCAATGCGTATCAGCTCGGCCAACTCTCAGGGCTTCGTGATCGCCTACGTCGAGATCCCCGACACCGAGCTCGTTACCCTGGCCAAAAACATCACCCTCACTTCCGAGGACGCACGCAAGGAAGCGGCCAAAGCCAAGAAATGAGGCGTGGCTCGGGCTTTTGGTTTTGGTTGGCGACCGGATTGTGGACCGCCAGTCTGACGGGCTGCGGCGCCGATCAGGGACCGGGTGCGGCAGCAGGCGCACGATCTGCAACGAACGGGGCCCAATCGCTCGCGAATGTTCCGCCGGGGAACAAGGCGCGGACGTCTTCGCCGCGAGTTGAGCTGGTGTGGCCGACACCCAATCCAGCCTTCGACGAGGGCAAGGATTTCCCGGCCTTCATCCAGCCCACCGCATCGGGTGATCCACGTTCCGGCTTGTTCGGCAGCGTGCGAAGCGGCGGACGCCAGTTTCACGAAGGTCTGGATCTCCTTGCGACCAAACATGACAAACAGGGCGAGGCCACGGACGCCGTCGGCGCGGCCTTGGCCGGAGTCGTGCGCTACGTGAGCAACAGCCCCGGCAACAGCAATTACGGCCGCTATGTGGTCTTGGAGCATCCGCAAGAGCGCCCTGCGGTCTACACCCTTTACGCCCATCTCCGGGAGATTACGCCGGGGATGCAGGCCGGACGGCAGGTCGCGCCAGGGGAACGTCTCGGCACAATGGGCCGCAGCTCCAGCGGGGCGCCGATTCCGAAGGACCGGGCGCACCTCCACTTCGAGATCGGCTTGCGCGTGACCGATCGTTTTGCGGCGTGGTATGCCTCGCGCGGGTTCGGCAGCCCCAATCCGCACGGGATTTGGAATGGCATGAACCTCGCAGGGCTGGATCCGCTCGCGGTTTTCATCCGGCATCAGGCGGGCGGCCTGAACAGTTTCGAGGAGATTTTCTCCACCCTGCCGGCCGCGCTGGTGCTTCAGACGTCGCACGCGGCCGAGCCTGATTTTATCCGCCGCTACCCCGATCTGCTCGAAACGACCGGCGTTGCGGATGCAGGGCTTGCCGGCGGATGGGAAATCACGATCAACGCCACCGGCCTGCCGTTTCGCTGGCGGCGACTCTCGACGGCGGAGACTGCGGGCTGGAAGCGCGGCGAGGTGCGTATTCAAAAAGTTGATGCAAGCCTTCTCGCAGCAAACCGAGGCCGCAAACTCGCCACCCAACGCGGCGGGCGTTGGGTGCCCGACGAAGACCTGAACAGCCTGATCGAACAGCTTTTCCCGCGATGACCCGATTTATCATTTTCGGGCCGCTTGCGCCTGCAGGAATGGAATATAGAAGCTTGTGTTTACGTTTTGATTACACGCATTGTGTTATAAGAATTAAAGCGTCCGAAGTAGACTCAGTGATTATCTGCCCCACCCATGACTGATCAAAATTTCGCCCAACTCTATTGTGCACAGAACAACATAGAGTCCGCGCGTTATGAACGAGAGGTGCTTTTCCGTTCCCTTTACCCTCATGCGAGGTTGGTTGCGTGGTTCATCATCATCTTGAAGCCCGAAATGTTCGCCGCCGATTTGGACTTTGTTCGTTCGGTTGGCGATTTACGGCGCTTTCGAGATTTCGAGTATGAAGCGCAAGAGTATGCGCACCATCCCGGCAACCGCGGCTTTTGGCGCGAGCAATGCCATGTGCGGGTGTCCATCCGAGCGCTGAGACGGATGGTCAGAGACACGCTGCATCCTTCGCTGGCATCGGACGCGAAGGACGACGGAACTTCTGCCGTTCCATTTGCTGAATCGGCGGCATCCAAGAAAGGCAGCTCAGTGAAGGCGACCGTCAAGTGATCGGAGCCTGATCAGAGGTTGGGGCGCAGAAGCTCGGCGACGAGTTCGGCGAGGGCGGCGGGGACGTCGGTTGAGGTGGCCACGTAGCGAGTTCGCCGGGCGGAGGCGTAGGGACGCACCTCGCCAGGTTGGCGGAGATCGAGCCGGAGAAAGGTCAGGTGGGTTCCGAAGTCCCAGCTCCAGCGATCTTCGTAGGATAGGACGGCTTCGGCGCTGGACGGCAGCAGAGTGAGCGGACCGTGGGTGGCGCGCAGGCCGCGTGCGCGAAGCGCCGCGGCGAGTTGTTCCGCGAGGCGATGGCTATCATTGAGGTTTCGAGCGACGAATATCTCCCGCAACCCAGCCGGGTTATGGCCGCTTGCGACGGTGCGGTCGAAGTTCGTGCATCCGGCGAGGAAAATGAGCGCCGCGGCGAAGGCAAATGAGGTGAGGCGGCGCAGGCCCCCGTGAAGAAAGGGCATAAACTTTGAGTTCATTGGTTTGGGCAGGTGTGGCTGTGTGCTCAGCCCTCGCGCGATACGGATTGGCGGCGAGTTTTTGCGCGGGCTGCTTTCTCGGAGGAATGTCCCTGTCTTCCGTTAGGTCGAAAGGATGCCAGCGCGGCGCAGGTCGAGAGTGTATCGGCTTTCCGGTGACGATTCGACCCGCGGGATGTAGCGAGCCTCTCCCAGGCTGTGCGGCCAGGCCTCCCAGCGTTCGGCTCGGCGTGTCGCCGCTTCGGTGGCGTCGGCCGGGCGGGCGGTGTAAGGGACGTGGCGCGGGTTCCAAACGTGCCAGCGCGCGGCGGCGGTGACGGTGAGGGTGGTTTTGTCCACCCACTCGATGAGGAGCGGAGCGTTGACCGGGCAGTGGGGCTGGAGCGCCGGTTGAAGAAAAAATGCGCGGTAACGGATGCCCGCCGCGGCTCCGCCATCGGCGGGACGAAATGCGCAAGGGTAGCCGTTGATCAGGAGCAGGCCGTGGTCGAGGGCATCGGCGTCGGACACCGAGGCTTCGAGGCGATCCATGCAGGCGTCCACCGTGCGGGCGACGCCGCCGGCGTTGGGGGACTCGCCGAGCAGCGGCCAGGCTTCGAGGGCTTGGCGAATTGTCACTTGAAACGGCACCGAGGCAGGAACGGGTGCGTCCTTGGCCGCTTCCGGAGCGAAGGCCGGAGTGTAAACCAGATCGAGCGCGCCGACGGCGGGGAAACGCCATTCCCAAAGCGGTCGCAGCCACTCGGACTCGAAGGGGATGCCGTGGGCGCGAAGATCGGAGCAGACGGCGGCGAGGTCGTCCCACACGAAGGCGGGTAGGAAAAAGCGGTCGTGCAACTCGCCCTGCCAGCGGATGAACGGTTTCGTGAGCGGAGCGGCGGCGAGGCGCGCGATGATCGCCCGGATGAAGAGGGCGGCGATGCTCTGCGCGACAGGGTCGGGGTGGGTCTCGAAGGCGCGAAACTCGACGAGGCCAAGGCGGCCGTTGCCCGCGAAAGGATTCCAGAGTTTGTCCACGCTGATCTCGGCCCGGTGGGTGTTGCCCGAGCGGTCCATCAGCAGGTCGCGGAAGAGCAGGTCGTAGAGCGCGAGGTTGTGCGGCGAGCCGAGGCGGGAGGCGCCTTCGCAGGCGATTTCCAACTCGTAGAGCGCCTCGTAGGTGCTCTCGTCAATGCGGGGGGCCTGCGAACTCGGTCCCATGTAGAGCCCGCTGAATGCGTAGCTGAGCGCGGGGTGATGTTGGAAATAGCGGATCACCGAGGGCAGCAGCGCGGGGTGGAGAAAAAACGGCGAAGTCTCGGGCGTGGGGCCGCCAAAAACAAGATGGGCTCCACCGCCGGTGCCGACCTCGCGGCCGTTGAACTGGTGTTTGCGGGCGCACAGGCCGACGTTCGCGGCGGCTGTGTAAAGCTGGTGCAACTGGACATCGTAGGCGCTCCAGTCCGGACAGGGGGCGAGGTTAACCTCGATCACACCGGGGTC
>JAIYBI010000023.1 GCA_027488595.1 Opitutaceae bacterium
AGACGCAGGACCTCGCTACCAGAGCTGTAATTAGTGCTGGCCTTGCCCAGGGTGATGGTGCGGTTGCCATTGCCTAGATCTATAGTGCCGGCTAAAGAAATACGGCCGGTGGTGGTGGTGCTTCCGCCGATCGTGATGTTTCCGCCGATATTGATGGTCGGGGCATAGAGCGACTGACCGGTGCCGCTGGAGGCGGCTAAGGTGGTGCCGTTACTGAAGGAAACATTGCCGGTGCCAGTTGGACCGCTGCTCACCATGCCCGGCCCGCTAAACGAGGATGATGAACCAAGCAGGAGAGTGCCGCCAGTCACGTTTGTCCCGCCGCTGTAGGTGCTGCCGGCAATCGTGAGGTTCGTAGCGGAGGGGCCACCGGACACAGCCTGAGAGATGGTGATGCTCGTGTTGGCGGTTATCGCCGTGATGTATGATCCGGCTGAGATGTTGCCACCCGTGACCGTCTGGCCGATGAAAATTCTTGTCGTATCTGCCATCGGGATCGTCGTGTTGCCGGAGGCGACCGACGTCGCGGTCTTGGACTGACTGCCTCCGCTGAGGGTGAGCGCGCCTGCGTCCTGCTTTGTAATACCGCCAGTGCCTGTGCCGATGACGCTTGAGATGATGGTGTTTCTCGCTCCGCCCACGGTAAGGCCGAAACCGGAACCTGTAATGGTGCCGCCGTTATTAGAAGAAAGGGTGATGTTACCGGTGGCGGCGATTATGCTGCTATCGCTGCCAAGGGACACCAGCCCGGCGTAAGTTGAGTTCGTGGCGCTGCCGTTTCTGAGCGCACCGCCCGAGCTGATGCCCGTGCCGTTCAGCGTGAGTGCGTTGGCGTTGGTCATCGTGATGCCGTTCAGGTCAATGGCGGCTCCGCTCGCCACGTTGACTGCGCTGGCGCTGGCACCCAGGGCCACCGCGTTGTTGATCCTGACCGTGCCCGCAGAAACCGTCGTGCCGCCCGTGAAGGTATTGGTTCCGGACAGAGTCGTGATCCCTCCGCCGGTGTTATTGATGGCGAGCCCCACTTTGCCCACCGTTCCGCCGTCTGAGATTGGTCCTGTCTGGGTCATTCCACCGGAACCAGAACCAGCGAATGTTAAAACGAAGGCGGTGGCGTTTCCACTGTTGGAGATGCCGCCGTTCATGGTCACCAAGTTGTTGGAGTTATTCGTCCAACTCTGGTTGGCGGCAATCCGGTATGACAAAAACCCAGTGGTGGCGTTGGAGACTGTGGTAAAATTTCCCGAACCGCTATTGATCGTGAGGCCGCCAGAGCCAAAAGTGAGAATGAAGTTTGTTTGGGCGGATGCATGCGAATACATCGTGGTGTTGCCCGTGCTGCTAATCTCCATTCCTGCCACCGTTCGATTGCCGTTAAGGTTAAAGCTCTGGTCGGAGTTTATGCCGGGGACGTTGAAAATGACGGTGTCAGCGCTGGTTGGAAGGGTATTGTTGCCCGAGGCGTTGACCGTGTCCGCCGAGTTATTGGTCCAGTTCTGGGAGATGTTCCACGCGGTAGACGGTGATTGCGAACTCGTGCCGTTGCCGTCCCAATAAATGTTTTGTTGGGCATGACTGGATGATGCTACGGCGAGCATCAGGGCGGCGAGGGTGGCTGAGGCGAGGGGGTAGCGGAGCGACGAGGGGGCGTGCGTTTTCATGGGGCGCGAAGAACGAGGGATTACGAAGCGGGGCAGGGGTAAAGTCTGACTTTTGTTTGTTGCGAGTTATTGGAGAAAGACAAGACCGGAGTTATCAAAGATAATCTAACGCGTTATAACTATGAGACCTTGGGCGCTAAGCGGGGAGGGAGGCGTGGGGGGTGGCTAAAGGAAGCTTCAGCGGAGGCCGGCTTCAGGGGGTGGGGCGGGCGGTAAGCATCAGGTCGGTCACGTAGAAATGGCTGCCTCGGGGGGCCAGATCGGTGGCGACGCGGAGACGGCTCACGGCGTGACCCTGCTGGGGTATACTCATCTCGGTGACCACCGTGTCGGTGCCGTCGCTGGCGATGCGGCCGAGGCGGAGATTCAGGTCTTCGTTGGAGGTGTAGAATTCAAGGAAAAGGTGGTCGCTCATGCCCGGGGCCAAGGTGACGGCCGTCTTTTCTCGTTTGCCGACCGAGCCCATGAGCAGCGTGCCGCGCGAGTCCAGCTTCAGTTCTACGATGCGCTCCACTTCGGCGGAGGCATTGCCTTGGCCGAGGAAAATGCCGATCTGGCCGACGTGGTCGCTGGCGAGGGCGATGCGGAAGCTGAGGCGGCCTGCTTTGAGTGGCTGGAATTGCTGGCGCAGGCTGGCGGATTTTTCGGTGGCGTCGTCTTTCAGTTCAACCCACCGGGCACTGTTGCGCTCCACCACGGCTACGGTGATCTCGGTGTCTGAAGTGGGGAACTGCCAGGGCTTGGGCGGGGGATTACCGATTCTCCAGGCTGCCGGCGAGGCGTTGGCGAGGAGGTTGGGCAAAACTGCGGCGGCGGGCACTGCGACCGGGCTGGGTGCCGGTGCGGGAGGGGTAACAACGGGAGCGGCAGCGGGGGCAGGCGCGGCGCTCGGCGCCGTCTCGGCTGCGGCAGCCGGGGCTGAGACCGTGACGTTGACGGCAAGCTCGGCCTTGGGCTCGGGCTTGGCCGGGGCGGAGCAGGCGGCGGGCGCGAGGGAGAGAAAGGCAATGGAGAGGGTTTGGAGCGAAGGGGCTTTCATGCGGACGGGAGCAGGAGTGAAGGAGGAGGGGCGGAGGGGGAAGGAAACCTGAGACCTGAAACTTGAGACCTGAGGGCTGAGACTTGAGGGTTGGTGGGAGGAAACCTGAGAGCGGAGACCTGAGACCTGAGACTCGAGAGCGTGAGACCGGAGGGGAGATCAGTATTCTTTGCCGTTCCAGACGGCGCGGCCGATGTCGTCGTTGGGGCAGGCGGTCTTGATGCCGGTGAGGGTGAACTTTTCGGTATGGCCATCGAAGAAGAGGACGTTGATGCCCTCGTTATGGCGGAAGCCCATGACTCTGCGGAGGTCGGGGGCGGCCGCTAGATCGGTCTGGGCCTCACTGAACGTGGATGCGGAGCCGGTGGCGGCGTTACTGGTCGCGTCCACCAGCGCATCGAGCAAAAGAAAGGTTTTGGAGGGGTTCTTGATGGCCTGAACTAGGCGCGGTCCGTTGGCGCTGCCCGGAGCGGTTGCGGCTGCGGAGTTGCTATTTTCGAGCGCGTAGGTCGCGAAGTAGTGAACGCTGCTGCCGGCTGCACCCGGAGCGGGTTGGATTGCCTCTGAGGGGCAGAGGAAGACCGGGTTGATTACGACGAGATTGGCAGTCGGGCGGGCGGGTATGTAGGAGGTCAGCGCCTTGGCCCAGTTTGATGTAGGTGTGGCTACGCCGGGCACAGAGTTATTAGCGGTGCGGGGGTAAAAACCTTTGTTGTCCGCCGGGTAGAGGTTGAAGGCCATGCCGATCTGGCGGAGGTTCGAGAGGCATTGCGCGCTCTTGGCGGACTGGCGGACCTTGCCAACGGTGGGGATGATGATCGCGGCGAGGATGCCGATGATGGCGATCACGGTGAGCAGCTCGATGAGCGTGAAACCACGGGCAGAGGGGCGGGACTGACAGGAGCGTTTATTCATGGCGGGTAGGGACGCTGGCGTTGGTGAGGAAGTGGAAAACCTGGGTTTTGGGACCGGAAAGCGGAGGGGCAAAATGAGGGTGCGAAAGCGGGTGTGTGTGAGCCCTCAGACGCCGCTGCCCGGCACGTGAGGCGAGGGCTGAACGCAGCAGGAATCGAAGAGACAGGGCACGGGCGACGGGGGTTGAGACGTCATGACGGGGTGGGGAAAACTAAAGAAATGATGCACGTAACCAGAGAGGCATCAAGTCTAGATTGATAATTATTAAAATAGTGTTTTAGCGGTGTCCGGTGAGGCGGCGAGAAGCGGCGGCGGAATGGTGTCGTTTGCTTAAGAACTGAGGTCGTAGAGGGCAGGGGTGACGACCGCTTCGAGCGGAGTGCCGGCGGCGTAGGCGCGGAGGTTGCGCACGGCGTGGGCTCCGGCGTCGCGGCGGCGATCCGTGGTGGGACCGCTGAGATGCGGGGTGAGGGTGACGTTGGCCAGACCGCGGAGAGGATGGTCGGCGGCGAGCGGTTCTACCGCGAAGACATCGAGGCCGAAGAAAACCTTGCCCTCTCGCGCGACGCGGACGAGGCCGGCCTCGTCCACCACAAGGCCGCGCCCGGTATTGACGAACACGGAGCCGGGGCGGAGCAGGCGCAGCAGGCCCTCGGTGATGATGCCCTGGGTCTGGGGGTTGAGCGGGGCGAGTTCGACCACGATGTCGTTCTCCGAGAACAGGGCCTCAAGGGTATCCACGCGACGAATACAGAATGCGCGTTCGGAGGCGGGGTCCACATCGGGTGCCAGCACGGAGATGTGCACGCCGAAGGGGGCAAGCAGACCGATGAGTTCTCGGGAGACACGGCCGAAGCCGTGGATGCCGACGCGGCGGCCGAAGAGCGAGGCGGTCTCGGCTTCGCGGGTTTTCCAGGCGCCGTCGCGGTGCATGGCGAGGGCCCAGTGGGTGGCGCGGCGCAGCGAGGCGAGGATGTGCATGAGCGCGCCCTCGGCGACGACGCGCGCGATGGAGCCGCCCCAGTTGGTGACGAGCAGTCCCTCCTCGATATGGCGGCGGGTCATCATGCTGCGGACCGTGCCGGTGACGTGGCACACGTAGCGCAGGGCGGGAGGCAGTTTGGCGGGCAGGGAGGGCGCGCGCCAGCCGCTGACGATTACTTCGGGGTTAAACTCGTGGAGGAGTTTGGCGAAGGCGGCGGCGGATTGGGTGGCGGGGTCAAACTCCGCATAGGTCGGGGTGAGCGCGCGGACTTCGGCCTGCAAGTCACCGGGCAGAAACTCGCGGGCATCAAGCGGGGTGAGGGCGAGCAACAAGGAGGCGGGTTTCGCCATGGTGGGGCGAGTGTGGGTGAAAGGTGCTGGGCTGGCGAGAGTTGGCATAGGTGTGAGAGTGGGTCGGCGGAATCAAGGTCGGCGGATTTGGGAAAGGTGTTGGGGCAGGCGGGAGACTGGAGTTGGCGATTCGCGCTTCGGGACGACGCAAAAACGGCGGGAATCGAGGAATTCAATTAAGGGGGTTACCAATCGTTATGAAGTATAATTAATAACTATCAAATGCAAGTGGTAAAGCATCTTTTTTGGGAGACGGGATCACGGCTTGGCTGGGTTTGACGTGAGTCCTGCGGGAGCATCGGGCGCGGCCCGGTTCTGATGTAAAAGACAACTGGGCAATCATTGATTGACCAGTTGTCTTTCAAGCTACGGCGCGCAGGCGGCGAAGGGTGTTGAGGGAGGAGGTGGCGATGGTTGCGAAGGGCGGGGAAACGCGCGGGTCGGCGGCGACGCTTTGCCAAAAGTCGTCGGCGAGGGCGGCGGCCTCGTGCCAGATTTCGCGCTCGGCGGGCAGGGGTAGGGTGGGCGCGAAATCGGGCGTGGGGTTGGCGTTGCCGGGGGCGGGCGCCCAGAGCATGGGGAGCATGTCGTAGGCGGGCGCGAGACGGAAGGGCAGGGTGTCGTCGAACCAGAAGGCAAGGTTGCCGAAATGCATGTCGGTGTTGCCGATCAGGCGGCCGAAGGCATGGCGAAGGCGGATGGAGCGGAGCGCGGCGTCATTAATGAGATTGCGGGCGCCCAGGTTGGCGGCGGCAGCGGTCCATAGATGGGCGTCGGGGCCGCCGAATGCGTCGTGTAGTGCGCGCAAGGATACGACGCCACGGCGGCCGTGCAGGCCGTCGCGGTCGTAGCGCGGGGTTTCGAGGAAGCGGCGCTCGCCGGCGTCGAGCAGGCGAGGTGCGGCGCAGGCTTCGCCACGGGCGTGCAGAAGCGTGATGGCGTGCGCCTCGGCCACGAGCAGGTCGGCCCAGCGACGGCCGGTGGGAGTGGAGAGGACGTCGGTGAACTTTACGATTACTGGTGTGGGCCCCGCCCCGGTCGCCAGCGTGGCGAGGAACTTGGGTTGTTCGCCCTCGACGGAAGAGCCTGCGATACCGGATGAGGCGGCGGCGGCGGCGAACTCCGGATAGCGGGTGACGCGCTCGGATTCGGGCAGGGCGGCGGGTGGGTGAAGCAGGCGGTCTTGGGCGCGGCGGAGCATGGCGTCGCCAACGAGTAGGTCGCCGGGGAGGTCGTCGCCCTCGGCGGCGAGGTAAACGAGGGTGTCGTCGTCGGTCGGCCACTCGCGCGGGTCGGGAGACAGGCCGAGCGACGGCGGCAAGGTGCGCCCGACGGCGCGGCCGAGGAATCCTTGCGGGCGAACCTCGCTCAGGAAAAACGGGAAGCCTTCGCAAAAACCGCCGAGGGCGCAGATCTCGTCGGCCCAAGCGGGCGGTTGGGCCGGGTCGGCCCAGGTGAGTTGCCAACCGCCTTGGAGGGCGGTGATTTCGGCCCAGTCGTGGGCGCGGCCGGTTGCGTCGATGCGGCGCAGCGGAAAGGTGTCGCCAAGATTGCGGATCGGCCGGCGGAGGGCGTAGGTCGCGCCACGAGTGGTGCCCAGACGGATGATGTGCGTAGCCAATGCCGTTATGGCGCGGGAAACCCGCGAACGATCCACTCCTGCGGTGGCGGCCAAGGCCTGGGCACTCATCGGCCCTTGCGCCTGGAGAAGCAGGGTGAGTGAGGTAGGGTTGAGTTGGAGCGGCCGCGGCATGACCGCTAAAACGCACAGTTATTTATGATTAAAAGCAAGCTTACTTAGACGCTAGGCAAGCAAGTTACGTTGATCATCGATTCTTTAACGCACAAATAAAATGTAGATAATTGCAAGGATTATACCAAATGGCCGAACCATTCAGATTCTTAACGCGAAGACGCGAAGAACCGAGAAGATCGCGAAGTAAATGAATTAAAGAACTTTGCGATCTTCGGTTCGATCTTGGCGTCTTCGCGATAAAGTCTGAAAGCTTGCGGGAATTGGTATCAAGCCTCGACCAGATCCTTCTCCACGCGGAGGTTGGCGATGATGAATTCCTGGCGCTGGGGGGTGTTCTTGCCCATGAAGAACTCAAGGAGTTGATCGCTACTGTGGAGTTGTTCGAGGGTCACTTTCTCGGCGCGCATGTTTTCGCCGATGAAGTCTTTGAACTCGCCGGGGCTCACTTCGCCCAAGCCTTTGAAGCGGGTGATCTCGGCGTTTTGGCCGAGTTTGTGGAGGGCGGCTTGTTTCTCGGCTTCGGAGTAGCAGTAGCGAGTTTCCTTTTTGTTGCGCACGCGGAAGAGCGGCGTCTCGAGCACGAAGAGGTGGCCCTGGATGATGAGCTCGGGGAAAAACTTTAGGAAAAACGAAATGAGCAGGAGGCGGATGTGCATGCCGTCCACGTCGGCGTCGGTGGCGATGATGACCTTGTTGTAGCGCAGGGTGTCCATGCCTTCCTCAATGTTGAGGGCGGATTGGAGGAGGTGGAACTCCTCGTTCTCGTAGATGACCTTTTTGGTGAGGCCGTAGGTGTTGAGCGGTTTGCCCTTGAGGGAGAAGACGGCCTGGGTGTGGACATCGCGGCAGGCGGTGAGGGAGCCGGCGGCGGAGTCGCCCTCGACGATGAAGAGGGAGCTCTCCTCGGCGCGTTTATCCTTGGTGCCGAGGTGCGCGCGGCAGTCGCGGAGTTTGCGGTTGTGGAGGGAGGCTTTTTTGGCGCGTTCGCGGGCTAGGTTGCGGATGCCGGCGAGTTCCTTGCGCTCGTGTTCGCTGGCCTCGATCTTGCGCTTGAGTTCGTTGGCGGTCTCGGGGTTGCGGTGGAGGTAGTTGTCGAGCTGCTGCTGGAGGAACTGGCCGACGAAGTTGCGCACGGACGGGCCGCCGGGGCCGATGTCGGCGCTGCCGAGTTTGGTCTTGGTCTGGGATTCGAAGACGGGCTCCTGGACGCGGATGGAGACGGCGGCGACGACGGACTGGCGGATGTCGGCGGCGTCGTAGTCCTTTTTGAAAAAGCCGCGCAAGGTTTGCACAAGGGCCTCGCGGAAGGCGGAGAGATGGGTGCCGCCCATGGTGGTGTGCTGGCCGTTGACGAAGGAGTAGTATTCCTCGCCATAGTGGCCGGCGTGGGTGAGGGCGATCTCGATGTCCTCGCCTTCGAGGTGGATGAGCGGGTAGAGCGGTTCGCCGGTGAGCTTTTTGGTGAGGAGATCCTTGAGACCGTGGTCGGATTTGTAGGATTTGCCGTTGAAAGTGAGGGTGAGGCCGCGGTTGAGGAAGGCGTAGTTCCAGAGCATCTCCTCGATGAACTCGGTGCGGAACTTGAACTCCTCGCCGAAGAGGGCGATGTCGGGTGTGAAGGTGACGATGGTGCCGTTGCGCTCGCCGAGGGGGGCGTTGATGACCTTCGTCTCTTTGACGAGTTTGCCGCAGGCGAAGTCCACGATCTTGGTCTGGCTCTCGCGGACGGCCTGGGCGCGGTAGGAGGCGGAGAGTGCGTTGACGGCTTTCTGGCCGACGCCGTTGAGGCCGACGGCTTTTTGGAAGGTTTCGGAGTCGTATTTGGCTCCGGTGTTCATGGTGGAGACGCAGTCCACGAGTTTGCCGAGCGGGATGCCGCGGCCGTAGTCGCGCACGGTGAGGGTGCGGTCGGCGAGGGTGATCTCGATGCGTTTGCCGTGGCCCATGGTGAACTCGTCAATGGAGTTGTCTATGGTCTCCTTGAGCAGGACGTAGATGCCGTCCTCGGGGTGGGCGCCGTTGCCGAGGCGGCCGATATACATGCCGGGGCGCAGACGGATGTGTTCGAGGGCGGAGAGGGTCTTGATCGAGGCTTCGGTATAGGCTGTGGCCATGGTGCGTGAGTGGGGGGGAAAGTGCAGGAACAGGACGGCGGGTGGAAAGAAATCTTTCTCTTTGGTGTTCCTGGACGGAGAAAAGGGAAGCGAAAGAGTCTGTAGAAAGATTACGCGGGACGGAGTGGGTGTTTCTCAGAACCAAGCCGGTCACAAACCCTGCACGGGGCCGGAGGGTGATGAGGGCGCGGAGTCCGTGTGTTCGCGGGCGTGGGCTGCCAGTTCGAGGCGGATGCTTTGCAGGTTCTCGCGCACCAGCGCGCCCATGGATTCGCACTGATGGTAGACGTTGCGTTTGTAGTGCTCGGCCAGGGCCTCGCGCAACTCGCGCACGTGCTCGGGCGGGGCGAGCGGGTCGCCTGACATCGCGGCAAGCAGCATGGCGAGACGGTCCTCGATGATGGCGGCGCGTTGCAGCATGATAACCTGCTCCTCGCGCTGGTATTGGCGGGCGGTCTCGATGCGCAGACTCTTTACGCAGTAGAGCGCGAGAGCCTGGTTCTCTTTGAAAAACTGCGGGCGGTAGAGGTTGAGGCGGCCCTCGTAGCTCTGCTGGTCGAAGTCCATCGCACGCACGCGGATTTGCGCGTCCTCGAAGTCGGGGGTCACCACCACGACGAAGTTGTAGGAGCGCATGTCGCCGAGCAGGCGCACGAAACAGCGCTCGTTGAATTTAACCAACTCCTTGGCGAGGCGGATGGGGCGGATCTCGGGGTTGGTCAGCCAGCGATCAATGAACTCGTTGCCCGGGATGCCGGCGATGTGCTCCTCGACGAGCGTGCCGCCGCAGGTGAGGTAGTTGAGGCGGTTGGGCGAGAGAAGGTGCTCGAGCTCGAGGCCGTAAACGCGCGAGGCGTCGCCGCGCTTGATATAGAAGTGGTCGGGGTTGTCGTTGTAGGCATTGACGATCCGGATGCGAAAAGGCGCGGAGTTGCCGAAGGAGCAGAAATCAATGCGGTCAATGTAGAGGTGGCGCATCACCGAGAGGTCGCCGTCCACGCGCAGGATGGCGTAGACGCGTTTCAGATCGTCGTGCAGCGACTGCATCTCCAGGCGGTCGTAGAAAACGCTCTCCCAGAGGGTGGGGCGGCCGAGGCGGTCGGCGAGTGGCACGCTGTCGCTGAAGCGGCGAAGGCGCTCGTAGTTGACCGGCAGCTCGCGGTCACGCCGGTAGCGGCGCAGGTAGGCGCGCAAGCCGTCGCTAATCGGGAATGAGGGCTTTTTGCGCTGCTGGCGCGGGGCATTCTCGCTTTCGACCTCGGTGTGAAGTGACATCGTGCCGCCAGCCTGCCGGAGCGCGTGCGCATGGCAACGGCGGAGGCGAGGGCCGCCGGAGCGAGGACGCGAGATGAGGCGGCTTTGTGCTGCTTATGAAAACGTGTCCATGCGTTTGAGATTGGTTTCCCGCCGGCTAGCACCTAGCAGTTTTCCTTCTCACCATGCCCAAAACACACTCCGACATCGGACTCATCGGCCTCGCCGTCATGGGTCAAAACCTCGCCCTCAACATCGCCGACCACGGTTTTAAAATCTCGGTCTACAACCGCACCGTCGAAAAAACCGAGAAGTTCGTCGCCGAAAACCCTTCCACCCCCGGCGGCCTCGTCGGCAGCAAAACCCTCGAGGAGTTTGTTCAGTCCATCGGCCTCCCGCGCAAGATCGTCATCCTCGTGCAGGCCGGCAAAGCCACCGACGCCGTGATTGACGGGCTGATCCCGCTCCTCGCTCCTAACGACATCATCATTGACGGCGGCAACGCTCTCTGGACCGACACCATCCGCCGCGAAAAATCCCTCAAGGAAAAGGGTCTTCGCTTCATCGGCTCCGGCGTATCCGGCGGCGAAGAAGGCGCGCGTTTCGGCCCCTCCCTCATGCCCGGTGGCGATAAGGCCGCCTTCAAGGAACTCGAGCCCATCTGGAAGGCCATCGCCGCCAAGGTGGACGCCAAGACCGGCAAACCCCTCATGGGCGCCAAGCCCGGCAAGCCCGTCAAGGGCGGCGTCCCCTGCACCGTCTACATCGGTGAAAACGGCGCCGGCCACTACGTGAAGATGGTCCACAACGGCATCGAGTATGGCGACATGCAGATGATCTGTGAGGCCTACTCCCTCATGCAGGGCCTGCTCGGCCTCAAGCCCGCCGAGATGGGCGAGATTTTCTCCACCTGGAACAAGGGTGCGCTCGACAGCTTCCTCATCGAGATCACCGCCGACATCCTCAAGCAAAAGGACCCGATGACCAAGAAGCCCATCGTGGACGTCATCCTCGACACCGCCGGCCAGAAGGGCACGGGCAAGTGGACCTCCGTCAACGCCCTCGATATGGGCGTGCCCGCTCCGACCATCGCCGAGTCCGTCTTCGCCCGCTGCCTCTCCGCCATCAAGGAAGAGCGCGTCGCCGCCTCCAAAGTTCTCAAGGGCCCGAAGATCAAGAAGGTCGCCGCCTCGCAAAAGAAGGCGCTCATCAAGGCCATTCACGACGCCCTCTACTGCTCGAAGATTTGCTCCTACGCACAAGGCTTCCAGCTCATGCGCACCGCGCAGGGCGAATACGGCTGGAAACTCAACTTCGGCCAGATCGCCCAGATCTTCCGCGGCGGTTGCATCATCCGCGCGGCCTTCCTGCAAAAGATCACCGAGGCCTACGCTCGCGACCCGAAACTCGCGAACCTCCTCCTCGACGATTATTTCAACAAGACCATCCAGAAGGCCCAGGCCAACTGGCGCACCGTCATCAGCCTCGCGGTTCAGAACGGCATCAGCGTCCCGACCTTCGCGTCGGCCCTCAGCTACTACGACGCCTACCGCTCCGCCCGCCTGCCGGCCAACCTGCTCCAGGCCCAGCGCGACTACTTCGGCGCCCATACCTACGAGCGCACCGACAAGCCCCGCGGCAAGTTCTTCCACATTGACTGGCCCGAGGCCGGTCGCCCGCAGCTGGAGGCTTAAGCCGAGAAATCGTTCTGCTTCCTCGAACTTTTACTCGTTCTCAATCCCCGAAGGCGCGACCCGTTGTGGTCGCGCCTTTTTTTGCGCTCTGTCGCGGACTGTCTGGTCCGCGTTGCAGAAACGCACCGGAAACGATCCGTCCTCACCGCATCAGCGGCGCGGCGGGCTGGACTTCGATGATGAGGGGGTAGTGGTCGGAGCCGATGTCGGGACC
>JAIYBI010000093.1 GCA_027488595.1 Opitutaceae bacterium
CACCATGGCTTAGGCGAAAGAAAACGTTGTCGAGGATGATCGCGCCCGCAGCACCTTGCTGCAGCCAGTTCTGCACCCTTGCGCCGAGAATGGTTTGCCAGGCATCCACCGAGGTCGAGTTGATGTTAAACGCGCCTCGGTTCATGAGGTAGCGTGCGGCATTGTCTGGATCGAGAAAGGCAGCGATGTTTGGGGCGACCGCATCAGCGGGTTGGTAGTAGCGCAGATACCGATTGGGGAGCGGCTCCTGGGCCGCAAAGTTCCAAACATGGTTCCGTGGCACAGTGGAAAAGAAGTATTTGTCAAAATACTGGTTAACCGTTCCGCCCCAGCCATTCCCCAGCATGGCCGGGCTCTCCGGTGTGACGGCCGTGGCGTTGATTCGGGTAAGATTCCGCAAATCGGAAATGGAAACCAATTCCTGCCGGGGCACATCGAAAAGGACCACCTTCGGCCTGAGGGCGAGATCAGCGGAGACTGCGGTTGAGTTGTTTGCCCCGATATCAACATCCCACTTGGGCGCCTCCGTAAACGCGCCGGTCAATGTGGTGCTGCGAGGATCGAGCGGTGCGGCGGAATCGCCGTTGGTCCATTTTTCCAAGTTATCTGCCAAGGCGAAGCCGTAGCCGCAACTGAAGGAAGTGAAAATTGGCGGCACTGTCGGCGTGGTAGAACCTACAGCAAACGCCGTGTTGGGCTCATAGATCTGAATGTATGATTTCACGCCTGTGTTGTCATCCCAACGAAGGGTAACTCTTAGGTTCGCCACCGCTGGATAGTTCACCCGGTCCACTTTATCACCGGGGGCCATCGTGCGTCCGGTTGCCACCGTAACTTGGGCGCCGCCCGGGGTTAAATCGACTCCGCTGGTGCCCGAAAGCAGCTTAATCTCTCCCGGTGCCCAAGTCTGCGTATTATCCACGGCCAGAACGAAAGCGGATACCAAGGCATTCATTGGGATCGTGGCCGTTCCAGCCGTGGTTTGGTCACTCACTGTGATATCCTGAAGGTTCTCGATATCCAACCTTAGCTTCGTGAGCGGGGCTGCGGCGGGCGGCGTAAGCACCAGCCTGGCCGAATACGGGTTCCAGAGTGCCACCTCGACAAGATAGGTAAGGGAAACCGCGCCGGCCGCGTCCGCCGTAAAGAAGAATTTGAAACCGATCTCTTTTATGACGGGACCGGCGGAGAATGAAGCTACGCCGGAGTTTGCCGGCTCGGATCCGGCGGGCGCAATGGTTCGCGGTGTATAATCCGCGATGAAACCAACCGCAGGGTTCACGGCCCTGAAGTTTCTGTATGCAAGAATCGCATCCCCCGCAGCGGAGGCCCCGGCCGGATCGGACAAATCCCGCTTCAAGCGACCGGGAATGACACTGTGATCCACCAGCACGGCCTCGCTTAGGGGTGTGACTGAGTGAAAGACACCCCGGCGCTGGGCCACGGTTATGGCGGGTGCCGCCGTAAGAAACTGAAGTTGGGGTGCCTGGACTACCTTCGGAAGCTCGGTGAGAAGAGGCGGATTGTCGGCAAGGTCCGGGGCAAGGGAAGTCAACAGCCGCTCCAGTCGGGGGCGAGGAAGCATAAGCTGGTTCAGGCGGTCGCGTTGTGCGTTGGATGCACCGGACCAATCGTCACCCGGATTGCCGCCGGCATTATTGTAGGAAATTCGTTTCGCGGGATCCTGCAAAGGATCTATGAGCGATGCACTCGCCTTGATGCCCTCGTCGCCGACCCAATAAGCATAATGGCCAATCGTCTCCTGCGTGGGCACTCCGGGAATACTTCCGGCCGCCGCAGTTAAATTGGTTTTCGCCACTCGAATACGCTCGGCATCGGTTTGAACACTGGCACGTCCGACCAAAAACACCTCCCCCGTCGCTCCCGCGTCGGTCACTGGGAAGGTGCCGGCCGTGGGATCGAGGGCCGCGGGGGTAACGGCGACCGGATTGGTTTCGTTGCCGTTTACCAGCCATGCATCTGGCGTCGTGGTGTTGTTAATCGGACGCCACACACCGGTAAAATAGGGATGATTGATAGCGCCGGGAACGGTGATGTCGGAACGAGCCGTGAGGCGATTGTCAGGACCGGCGTAGCGCTGCAATTGTCCCACGGCTACATTTAGTCCGGTGAGAGCGTTTTGACGGGCGAGCGCGAGCTTCTCGGAGTTACCCGCCACCTGCGTCTCGACCCGGGTAAACGTCGCCAAGCCGACCAAGATTAGCACCAGGAAGGCAACCAGCACGATTGTGACCAGAAGGGCAAAGCCGCGGCGGGGCGGATAAGGGCGGAGGGGGTTCCTAGTCATTGCAAGAAGAGGGTGGAAATTATGGACCGGCACCAAAAAGAAAAAAGAGACTACAACGCGATGGTTCGAACCTCGATCCGACGGGTGAAGACTTTCGAATTGGCCTCGGCAAGCTCCCACCACTTGCCCGCACCTCCAAAACGCGTGGGATCATCCTCGTAGGCTTGGATGATCTCGATTCCATCGGGCGTAAGAATGCGCACCATGACCTCGACCACCGCCGGATAACCGTAGCTGGTCGCAGCCGCGTTGAAATTGCCCAAGGGCAGGGCAACCGCTGGCTGCGTCCTAGTCGTATTAGTCGTCGCAGCAAAAACCCGCTTCTGGGTCGCAGGTGCGGTCGCCGCCCGCCGATCGAAGGGAAAGGCCTCTTCCAGAATGCCCGCTGCATTCCGAGTGAAAATACGAACACCGAAATCAACGACCCCTTCACCAAGGACATACTCCGCGCGTGGACGACGGATAATACCGGCATCGGCTGCGGCTGTTCCGCCCACAGCCGCGTCACTCGGGTCGTTGTAACCGTTGACACCAAACAAATCATAACCGTTTGCGAAGGTTGATTTCGCATTGGTCAATGCGGTCGTCCCAAATGGCCTGACCTCTGATCGGAACAACTGGTAGGTGTAAGGTGCCGTGGCCGAACCAACCTGTTTGCGGACGATCTGATAACTGACCGCACGGGGTGCCGAAAGGTCAGAAAGTGTCGCTGCGCTGTTGTCGGGAGGCGTCGAGAAGAGCCGCAGCCAAACCCCGGCCTGGCCAAAGCGGTAGGTCTCGAGATCTCGATCGGCGGGATTAAGGACCAGCGATCCAGCCGCCTCTCCCGGTTTAACATCCGTGACGTTCCACTTGGCATCCGTGACATTCGCATCACCCCTGCCCGCGTTAAGTGCAACCGACTGATCAACCGGAATCGTAGCCGCAAACATCACGTCGCTGGAGGAACGCAGCACCGCGCCCTGAATATCAGCCGAAAGTTGATCCATGATCACTCGCGCCTGATTGCCGGCGGTAAGCGTAGCCGAGGAACGGCTCCACGAATTCAGCACGTTCACCACGATGGTCACCATGAATGTGGTGATCGCGGCCGTGATTGTAAGCGCGACCAGCAGCTCAATGATTGTAAAAGCCGAGGCCCGCCGGTGGCTATTCTTTGCCGAAAAGAGGTTCATCGAGTGATTGCGACAGGAATGATGAGAACACTTTGCTGCTCTACAGCGTCACCCGTCAGCTTGTTTCCGTCACCCGAGAAGGCAGGCCAACGGAGCTCGACGTTGATCGCAAGAAACCCGTCTGTAGCCGCAGTAAAGGGCAGGGCCGGGTTGGCACGGAGCCTGATCTCGAAAAACTTCTGGGCGTCTTTTTCAAACGCATCTACCACCGAGTTACCGTTTAGATCGGGGACATCGGCATCCCACGGCGCCGTTGCGACATCAGGGCCGATTTTGTCACCGCTGCGCGAAGCATAGAGCGAAGTGCCGGCACCGAGAAATCCATTCACGGCAGCGACACCTAGGCGCTGAAGCTCAGTCTGCACGATA
>JAIYBI010000147.1 GCA_027488595.1 Opitutaceae bacterium
ATCGGTTATTTAGCGAAGAGGGAGAGATAATTCTGCACGAAAAAGACGGAAAGATTCTTGTCGATAGAATGACGGATTATATGAATAAGAAAGACCAATTCAGAAATAAAAAATGAGCCTAACAAAGCGATGGAGCCAGGCGATCCGAGGGGGTCAGGCCGCTAGATGCTAGATTTGAGCAAATACCGGAGCGGAAATGCCGAGGGGGTCTATTCGGGTTTGGTCGCAGGCCGCAGCTCTTTGCCGAAAATTCTCATTTCGAATGAGGCCATGGGCATACCTAAACTCCGCTTGAGGTAGGGAGGGGCTGGCCGGCGGGCCCGCCCGAATTCGCACCCCAGAGACCAAGCCACTCCCGCTCGCGGAGCACCGAACCGATGCTCAAGGAGTGACGTTGACCTTCAGGTTGAAGAATGCGGGCGCCGGAGGAGTCAGGGCGGGGGTCAAGGTGATGATATCTACATTACCCTGGCGCGTGGTCGTGACGGTGCCCGGATCCACGACGGGCCACGCAGCGGTATTGGTGAGATTGCCGCCACCTCGAAGTTCCCAGGAGAGGCGCGGGTCTTGCCAGTTCCATGGGAACTGAAAGGTGATACTGCTGGCACTCGCTCCAATGATTTTAAACGGTGAGCTATTCGGAACTCCTTCCGCGGTTCCGAAGGCGTATTCCAAAAGGTCGGGGAGCCCATCGCCGTCGGAGTCGGCGGTGGCACTGGGAATGGCATTCCCAACCGTCACGATCACGGACACCGGCTGGTCATGGGTCAAAGCGCCATCGCTCACGCGCACCGAAAAACTGTAGGTGGCCGGTCCCTGGCCCAGAGTCGGCGTCCACGTGAACACGCCGGTGCTTCTGGAGATAAACGCGCCGCTGGGCGGATTATTCACAAGGCTGTAAGTGAGGGTGTCGGCAGGGAGGTCCGTATCCGTTGCGATGGCGGTGAAGGTGAGCTGCCCACCCTCGTTCACCGTCTGGTTTGCGATGGCGGCAAGCACGGGGGCCACGTTGACCTCGTTCACCGTGACTGACACCGGCTGATCGGCGGTCGCGATACCGTCGCTTACGCGGACCGTGAAGGTGTAGGTGCCGGGACCTTGAGCCTCGGTCGGCGTCCACGTGAAGACGCCCGTGCTGCTGGCGATCGCTGCGCCGACGGGGGCGTTGACGAGGCTGTAAGTGAGGGTGTTCGCGGGGAGGTCGGCGTCCGTCGCACTCGCGGTGAAGGTGAGAAGCACGCCTTCGTTCACCGTCTGGTTTGCGATGGCAGCGAGAACGGGGGGCACGTTGGCCTCGTTCACGGTGACCGTTACCGGACGGTCGTTGATCGAAGTGCCGTCGCTTACGCGGACGGTAAAATTGTAAACGGCCCCACCCTGCGCCTCAGTCGGCGTCCATGTGAACACACCCGTGCTGCTGGCGATCGCAGCGCCGACGGGGGCGTTGACGAGGCTGTAAGTAAGGGTGTTGGCCGGGAGGTCGGAATCGGTCGCACTGGCGGTGAAGGTGAGCTGGACTCCCTCGTTCACCGTCTGGTTTGCGATGGCAGCAAGCACCGGGGCCACATTGATTTCGGCCACAGTGACCGACAACGAACGATCGCGGGGCAAGGCGCCGTCGCTCACGCGGACGCCGAAACTGTAAACCGCCCCGCCCTGAGCCTCAGTCGGTGTCCAGGTGAACACGCCCGTGCTTACGCCAATCGCCGCGCCGGCGGGTGCGCTAATGAGGCTGTATGTAAGCGTATTCGCCGGGATATCGGCATCCGACCCCACCGCAGTGAAGGTCAGGAGGGCACCTTCGTTCACGGTTTGGTTCGGGATGGTGGCGAGGGACGGGGTCAAGTTGACTTCGATCCCGGTGATGTTGACCACGATATTGGAAGAGAGCTGGCCGTCGCTGGCGCGGATCGTCATGGCACGAGGTAATCCATCTCCCTGGGTTTCGGTCGGGGTCCAGGTAAAGACGCCCGTGCTGGAGTTAATGGACGCATTGAAGAGTGGGGTGACGATGCTGTAGGTGAGCGGACCGGCGGGCAGATTCGTGTCTGTGGCGCTGACGGTGAAGGTCATGGCGGTGAGTTCGTTCACGGCCTGATCCGGCACAGAGGCGACGACCGGCGGGTCGTTTTCCGGAATCGGCACGATAAACCGCCATTTCGAAAAATCATCCGTGGTCGTCGCAGCGGTCATTTGATAAGTCGCGACGTCAGTGCTGGTGTTAAAACTGGAGAGACGCAGGCGGGTGCTGGAGCTTGGGTGTCCGATATAATACCAACCATACTGATCGTGGGTGAGCGACCACTCGACATTCACGCCCGTGGTGCCGGCCGCCGCGAAGGTGGGTGCCCCGCTTCCCGAGGTGTGGCTGAGTCGCCGACCGTCGGCAGAGGATACAATATAATAACGATTGGAAACCCCGGTGGAAACCAAGGTCCAGTTGACGATCGGCCCGTCGGTGCGGATGGTTCGCCCGCCCGGGCCTGTGTTTCCGCTTGCGGCATTGGCCATGCGCTTACTTAAGCTTTTATTATGAATGAGGTATGTCTTGTCAGCGCGAACGTTGGCATCGCTATCCCACCCCGCGTAGAGCCTGCCGAAGGCGGTCAGGTTGCCGTTCCTGTCATAGGAATTCGACCGGGGCGCAGGGGTGAAATTTGCATAGGAATTGGCGGGCTGCGGGTTGGCATCGTCCTCAGTGAAGACAAATAGGGCATACTTCCGTAACGGAGCGAAAGTCTCCGCACGCCAGATGAATTCCGCGAGGGCTTGGTAATTGTCTTCTTCACTCCAGGATTGAGTGCCCGCCCAATCTACAAAAGAGAACTCCGTGAGCCAAACCGGAAGACCGTAGGTATTAAAAGAGCTCTGGATACTATTGATCAACCCGTTTGACGATCCGTTGCTGGGGCCCGGGTAGGCATGTATCGCGGTGTATTCCCAGCGGAACCCGCGATTCTTCGCATCCGCGGTGAACGCCGCGAGCCAGGTGCCGTCATCGGCGGGTGAAGGCCCGACGAGCGGCTGGTTGAGCGCCATCATTCGGGGCCAGAGGTTAACGGCGGTGGTCACCACGATGTTGGATTGATCGGTCCGATCTGGCTCGTTGAAGCCCATCAGGATCATTCCGTCACCGCGCTTGCGCCACTGAGAAGTTCGCTGCCAGATCGGGCCGGACGTGGTTCCGTATACCCAGTTAAAGCTCCCCCACTGCATGGGGTTAAACACTACGTCGTCAGATAGGTTCGATGGCTTGTTCGGACCCCAATTATAAACCCACTTGGCGGTGAATGCTCCAGCTAAGGCGGAGTGGCCTAATCCTTTCTTGGGTGCCCACGTGTCGTAGTTGAAAATCCACCGCTGGGTCGTTGCATTGCTCAGCGTATTCTGCACCAGCGCGGTCCCTTGGGCGGTTGCTCCGCCCTGAGTGTCTATCGCGAGGCCACTCCATACGTTGACGATCCGATACTGGCCGCCTCCGAGGGGTTCAAGTATCCAATCCTGATGCGGCATGGCCAGATAGGGCTCGTCGGCGAGTGCCGCACCGGCTGTTTTTGAAAGCTGCGCCCCGGAGAGGCATTCGCCCGTATTTCGATTGCGCAACCGGTAGGTGCCATCAGCCAGATTGAGCAGGACTTGATACTGGGCCTGGGCAGCCGTGATTCCGGCCGGTTCAAGCGCAGGTTGGCCGCCGGTGGCGACCGCAATATCGCGGTTGGCAGCGACGTTGGTGATTTGATAGAATGCGTCGTTGAAGACTTCATAATCAGGGTAAGTCCCTGACAGGTTGATTCCCGTGCCGAGGGGATAACCCACGTTTCCGGTGTTGGCCGGGAAAATCTGGAGTTCACGGATAACCGTTGGCGTCGTTCCCGACTTGGTAAACTCAAGTCGCAACTGGCTCGTGGAGGGCGGCGTTGTAAAGGTGATGATCCGGTCCGCGGCGGCGTTTCCAGTCACATCTCCTCCGGCGATGCTCACCCATGAAGTGCCGTTCCAAGCCTTGAGGGAAAAATCTGCCAAAGGTGGAGAGGTGCTCGAGCCAGAATACAAATGCACACTCCCGATTTTAGTCGTTGTGACCATTTCGATATCCAGGGTGTTCAACCCTGCGGTCGTGGTCTGCCAGGAGGAGCCTGCGTGAGTCCTGCCGTCCACGGCGTAGATGGGGAAGCTGCCGCTCACATGGGAACTGGCGACCGCAGGG
>JAIYBI010000276.1 GCA_027488595.1 Opitutaceae bacterium
CCCACGCCAGTGATCACAATGCGGGTTTGCTGAAACGACATGCGGGGAAGGAAATCGCTAGCCAAGTCCGCCCGCTTGGCAATACAAGCCTCTCTTCAAATCATGAACGTTCTCGTCGTCGGAGGAGCCGGTTACATCGGCAGTCACTGTGTTCGCCAACTCATCGCCGCCGGCCACACGCCTGTAGTGCTCGATAATCTGGTCTTCGGCCATCGCGAGGCCGTGCATCCGGACGTGCCGTTTTACTCGGTCAACTTGGGCAACGAGAGCGAAGTCGGCAAAATCCTCCGTAAAGAAAAAATCGAGCTGGTCATGCATTTCGCCGCCTACGCCTACGTCGGCGAGAGCGTCACCGATCCGCTCAAATACTACTTCAACAACGTCGCCGCCACCCTGCACCTCCTGCGCTGCATGATGGGCTCGGGGGTAAAGAAATTCGTCTTCTCGTCCACCTGCGCAACCTACGGCATTCCTGATAAAATGCCGCTCGTCGAAGGCATGCCCCAGGCCCCGATCAATCCCTACGGCCAGACCAAGCTCGACATCGAGAACGCCCTCAAAGCCTTCGCCCACGCCTATGGGCTGAGCTTCGCCGCCTTCCGCTATTTCAACGCCGCCGGTGCCGCCGAGGATGGCTCCATCGGCGAGGCCCACGACCCCGAATCGCACCTGATCCCCCTCGCGATTGACGCCGCCACCGGCAAGCGGCCCCCGCTGCAGGTTTTCGGCACCGACTACCCCACCCCGGACGGCACCTGCCTGCGCGACTACGTCCACGTGGACGACCTCAGCCGCGCCCACATCGCGGTCTTTGAAAAACTCGAGACGCCCGGCGCACAGTATTTCTACAACCTCGGCACCGGCACGCCGACTTCCGTGCTCGAGGTCATCAACGCCGTCGAAAAAGTCACCGGCCTCAAAGTGCCCCACTCCTTCGCGCCGCGTCGTGCCGGCGATCCGCCCGCGCTCTACGCCGACTCGACCAAGGCCAAGACCGAGCTCGGCTGGGCGCCCCAATACATGACCATCGAGCCCATCGTCGCCACCGCCTGGGCCTGGCATCAGGCGCATCCGGATGGTTTCGGAAAAAAAGGATAAGCGTCCTGATTATGCCGGTCCTTGGGCCGATTGCGTGCGCAAGTGACAGCAATCAAGGCCACCAGACGTGATCCGTTCCAATGGCCTTCGACGGCATCTTTTTATTCAGCTGGTTTCTGCTCGATGCCGCCGTGGTGGCGCTCGCGGCGTGGTTGGTTACCTGCGCCGGCGGTCATGCTAAAGGAGGTTTGTTGGAATCTTCCGTTGCGTGGCTTTGGGGGTGCACCGCGTTAGTCGCCGGTGCCGGAGTAATACTCGGTGAAACCGGCGGTTTGAATCTCGGAGGATTCCTCACCTTACATGTGGCAGCCCTGTTGGCTCTAGCCGCGGCAAGGCGCAAAATGCTCGGAGGCGACTTGAATTCCCTCGTCAGGGTATTCGCTAGAACAAGGGAGTTTTTTGCCACGCAGGGAGTGGAACGTGTGCTGGCAATCTGTGTTTTGAGTGCGCTGTGCTTGCTGACCCTGATCGCCGCGATGGCGCAGCCGGCAGTCGCCGACGCATTGACCTATCACCTTCCGCGAATCGGCTGCTGGCTTCAGGATGGTCGCATTCAGTTCATACAAACCGACGACGAACGGCTGAACTTCGTCGCAAGTGTGCCGGGCTTGGTGTCGTGCTGGTTTATACTGGGCACCCGGGAAGGCTTTCAGCTCACAGTGCTTTCGCAAGCGATCGGGGGATGGATGGCGGTCCTAGCAACCATTGGTCTCGCACGCTTGACCGGACTCGGTCGGCCGGCGGCGATTCTCGCGGGAGCCCTGCTGCTGGGAATGGGAAATGTCGTGATCCAATTCACCGCGGCACAATCGGATCTTTTCACAACCGGAGTCCTCGCGGCGTCTTTTTACCTCTGGTTTTGCGCGCTCCTTCGCGGAAAGCCTTCGATCATCGGAGGGGTTGGCGCCGGCCTGGCACTCGGCGCCAAGGGCACCCTGTTTTATCTCGCGCCCAGTGCGATCATTTGGGTGGTTTTTCTAGGTTGGCGCCACCGCCTCGGCTGGAGGAGCTGGAGCCGCACCCTGATCGCGGCACTCGCAGGCATGTTACTTTTTGCAGGACCCGGGCTATGGCGAAACAAACAGGCCTATGGCGACGTCCTGGGCCCTCCGCACTGGGTGCACAAACATCACCAAGGTGCCGAATCGCTCGCCGACTGGGGACGCAAGGTAGAATGGAATCTTGCGTCTTTCGCGGCGCAAAGCTTCGAGCCCTCCGCACAACCGTTTGGATTGCGGGAGGTGTCGCCGACAATCGGTTCAACGATAGCGAAAAACCTGCCGGTTCAGGATAACTACACGTTGGGAGGCCTAAGTCGGCAAACCAGACTGCTGGATGTATTGCAATTGCGCGGATTGGCCGACGCGGATGTGACGACCTTTGGTCTTGTTGCGTTGGGACTGTTTTTTTGGGGAGCGATCTGGTCCTTGTTTCGGGTGCGGCATAGCAGTGGCCGGATCGTGGTCGCCTGGAGCGCAGGCGTTGCGACATTCCTTTTGTTCTTCTGTGTCATGCAACAGTGGCATCCTTATGCATTTCGTTACTTTGTGCTCGTAGCGCCTTGGATCGCAGTCGTCGGCGCCTGGGCAATTGAGCGGCTCCGCGCTCCTGCCAGGAACATCGTCTGGGCGGCCACAATACTCGCAACGGTGAACGTTGGCTGGTCTATCACCATGAACACCCATCAGGCCGGCTGGCGCACCGTGACAAAACCCCAATCGTCCATGATGTTTTACATCAATCAGCAGTTACGCACCTGGGTGGATCAGCTCGATACCCGCTCCGAACCCTTGACGGTGGCTCTGAGTGGCGATGTTACCCTCGCGAGTTTTTTCCGACGACTGCCTCCGCAGCACGTGACATTGCAACTCCCCCCGCCCGAGTCCGCGCCCACCGCGGAGGCCTGGCTGGCAACACACTCAGGCTGGGGCCTCGTGCACGCCTCCCGGTTCTTAGGCCGGGAGGGTGATACCATCGCGAAGGTATGGCTTTTCAATGGGGCGGAAAACAGCCCCTTCAGCGTGGCGGCCTACCGGAGGCGAAAGCCTGGAGAAACTCAGCTCCCACTGCTCTACCGGCACCAGAAAACATCTGCATCCAATCGCCTGATCCATGAGCTCCTCATAAAAACCTGGAACGAAAAGCCGGTGCAACTTCGGCTCACAAATCCGACCTTACGCGCTTGCATCTATCAGTTGAACACCCCGGAAGGCGTATCCCACGGCACGTTGGAAGCGGGAGGGGAAGTCACTTTGACAAGAAGCCTTTCTGATAACTCGGTCAGCGAGGTTCGGTTAACCTTCGACGCAGCGGAACCCCTGATTCCCGGCCAGCAGGGTCCCGCTGTCGAGCTGGTCCAGCAGGCCGCGCTACAGCCCGAATAGGACCGCCGCTAACCCTCGCCGCTTCCCGGCCACGCAGGCCGGATTCGCGTAGCGGTTGCCACGCGTTATCACAGACCCCGAAAACCGACAGGACCGACCGGAAACCTGCAGCGACCTTCACGCGTGGTCGGAAAACTGCCTCACATAACATCTACCGTTTTAAGGCCTCACACTGGTTCACAACGCCACGTTGCCCGTTCCTCCCCTGCCCCGCTTCGCAAATCCTGCGCACTCGCGGCGAGAATCCGCGCCTAAATTACCCTTGCGGCACGAATCGTGCGCTCGGTAACTTTCTTTTTCCTTCAACGGCTTTTCCCTATGATCGTAACCACCGCCCAGCTCTTCAAACACGCCTACGGCAAATACGCCATCGGCGCCTACAACATCAATAACGCCGAGCAGGCCATGGGCCTCTTCAAAGGCGCCATCGACTCGAAGGCTCCTTTCATCATCCAGATCTCCAAGGGCGCGCGCAGCTACACCGACAAGCGTATGCTCGAGGCCATCATCCGCTCCGCCGGCGAGATTTTCCCCGAGGCCATCTTCGCGGTGCATCTCGACCACGGCGACGAGCAGACCTGCTACGATTGTATTGATTCCGGCTTCTTCAGCTCCGTCATGATTGATGCCTCCCACGATCCGTTCGAGAAGAACGTCGAGATCACCAAGCGCGTCGTGGACCGCGCCCACGCCAAGGGCATCTCCGTCGAGGCCGAACTCGGCATGCTCGGCGGCGTCGAGGAGGACATCGTGGTCGAGGAAGGCCACTCCTGCCTCACCGACCCGGCCGAGGCCGAGGAGTTCGTCAAACAGACCGGCTGCGATTCCCTCGCCTGCGCCATCGGCACCTCCCACGGCGCCTTCAAGTTCAAGGGCAAACAGTCCCTCCACTTTGACGTCCTTGAGAAGATCAAGGCCCGCATGAACGGCTTCCCGCTCGTCATGCACGGCTCCAGCTCCGTTCCCCAGGACGAGGTCGCCCGCATCAATGCCGCCGGCGGCACCATCGCCGGCTCCATGGGAGTGGACGTCAACGAATACCTCCCCGCCGCCAAACTCGGCGTTACCAAGATCAACATTGATACCGATGGCCGCCTCGTCTGGACCCGCGTTCACCGCGAGTTCTTCCGCGACAAGCCCTCCGAGTTCGACTTCCGCCCCCCGGGCAAGATCTTCATCGTGGAATACGCCAAGTTCATCGCTTCGCGCAACGTGTTGCTCGGCTCCGCCGGCCAGCTCGACAGCCTCCGCGCCAGCCTCGGCAAATAAGCCCCGCCCCGGCGCGCTCCCTCGCCCTCACGCGAAGCCGTCTGTTTTCAAAACCGCGATCCTCACCGGGTCGCGGTTTTTTGCGCCCACGCCTTTTGCGCCGCCGCTTCCGCCACCGTCTTCGCGGGGTGTTCCAAGATCACCAGCACGTAGGAAAACACCCGCGTCCCCGCGAGCTCGTCCCGCGAATGAATGAGTTTGGGCGTCAGACTGCGGCAAATCGGCCGCACTTGCGCCACCCGCCAGCCTTCGCGGATGCGTTGCCGGTATTCATCTTCCTGCACGCCTTCGATCACCACCGTATCGTGCAGGCCGTTGGTGGCGATGAAGCCCAGGCGGCCCGGACCGGCGAGCGCGGCGATGTATGCGGGATTAAGCGCGACCATGGCACCACTCTGCACAACCCGCACCGCCGTGCAACTCTCCGACCCCGCGACTCTCGGCTTTTCCCCGAGCCCAATCTACCCTACCACCCATGGACGTGGCCAAACTTCATCACCTCTTTCGCATCTGGCTTCTGTTCACCGCTTCGATTCTCCACGCCGGAGAAATAGCCGATTCGCTTTCGCCCCTGCCCCACACCGTCGTCGGCACCGAACTGGGCACCATCAAGGTCGGCCCGCGCACCTATTACAAGGTGCGCGTCAAATCCTACAACGCCCGCAGTCTCGTCTTTACCCACCGGGGCGGCCTCGCCTCCGCGCTCTTGAAGGACCTGCCTTCCGATTTACAGGACTTGCTCGGCTATGATCC
>JAIYBI010000482.1 GCA_027488595.1 Opitutaceae bacterium
AGCCCCCATCCAGTAAGGCCGCCCCACCTTCGCCAGTCGCGCATGCGGCACCCCACTCCGGCCACAGATATGGCCGCGCACACGCGGATTGACGAATCGCACTGCAACACCGACAACACGTGCGGCGCCGTTTTCCGGCGTCCATGCCCTCGTGGTGGAATGGTAGACACCAGAGACTTAAAATCTCTTGGCCGTAAGGCCGTGCCGGTTCGAGTCCGGCCGGGGGCACCACTTTTTCGTCAAATTGACTCCCAGTCGCGAGCCTCCTGAGCTACTCCCTCTCCATGGACTCCGTTCCCAACAGCGTCTTTCTCGCTCCGCTTTTTCTTCTCTTCGAGGCCCTTCAACTCGTAGCCGCAGAGAAAATTCTAGGCATAAAACAGATCGAATCCGGGATCGTGCCACGCGACCAGACTCCGACCGAATCGGTCGCCGCCCTTTGGTCCATCGGCATCATCGCCGAGGGCATCTGGGCGCTCAGCCTGCTCGCCAACGATGTCACACGCATCCACGCCGGCTGCGTGCTGCTCGTGAGTTTGTTCGGCTTCTCCATGCGCAACAGTTGCCGTCTGAAATGGGTCCTCGTCGTGATGACCATCGAGGGTGCCTGCCGGATGGGCCTGATGGTCTCCATGCTGGGCAGCGCCTGGCGCGCGCTTTAAAAAAGATCCACGCCGTGTCCTGGCTCGAATTCAGCACCCCTTCGCCCCACCACTCGGCGGCCCCAGCCCACGAGCGACATGGAGTCTGTTTTCACCACACGGTAAAATCCTTTGGCGATACCCTCTCCACCATGCAGGCCCCGGAGAGTCGCGTCAGCTACCACGTGGTCATTGCCGCCGACGGAACCCGCGCCCGCCTCGTGGCGGATGAACACGTCGCCTGGCACGCCGGCGTATCCGTTTTTCAAGGACGAAATGATCCCAACGCCTTTCTGCTCGGCGTGGCCTTCGCCGGCGACACTTACGCCGCGCCGCTCACCGAGGCGCAGGTCGCCTCCGCGCTCGACTGGCTCGCGCCGCGCTGGTCGGCCAACGGATGGGCCATCGCCTGCATGACCGACCACCGCCAGATCGCCCCAACCCGGAAAGATGACCTGTCTCCCGCCGAGTGGACACGCTTGATCGCACGCATCACAGAGCGATTCGGTTGACGCTCGATCACGTCTCCCGACGCGCCCGGGGAATGCTTACGCAAACCCGCGTCAAACCTGGGTCTTGAAATACGCGATCGTGCGCTTGAGGCCTTCCTCAAGGGGAACCTGCGGCGCCCAGTTGTTCAGGTGTTTTTGCGCGAGCGTGATGTCGGGGCGGCGCTGCTTGGGATCGTCGCCGGGTAGCGGACGATGCACGATTTTCGATTTGCTGCCGGTAAGCTTCAGCGTGAGCTCGGCCAGCTCAAGCATGGTGAACTCGCCGGGGTTGCCGATGTTGATCGGGCCGGTGACGGCATTCTGGGTCATGAGGCGCACAAAGCCTTCGATGAGGTCGTCCACGTAGCAAAACGCCCGCGTCTGCATGCCGTCGCCGTAGATCGTGATATCCTGGCCGCGCAGCGCCTGGACGATGAAGTTCGACACCACGCGGCCATCGTTCGGATGCATGCGCGGGCCGTAGGTGTTAAAAATGCGCACGATGCGAATATCCACCTGGTTTTGCCGGTGATAATCCATGAACAGCGTCTCGGCCACGCGTTTGCCTTCGTCGTAACAGGAACGAATGCCGATGGGGTTCACGTTACCCCAGTAAGTTTCGGGCTGGGGGTGCACCGCGGGGTCACCGTAGACCTCCGAGGTGCTGGCCTGGAACACGCGGGCTTTGGTGCGTTTGGCGAGTCCGAGGCAGTTGATCGCACCCATGACGGACGTCTTTACCGTCTTGATCGCGTTGTATTGGTAGTGCGGCGGCGAGGCCGGGCAGGCGAGGTTGTAGATCTGATCCACCTCGAACTTAAAGGGATCAATCACGTCGTGGCGCACCAACTCGAAGTCGGGGCGGCCGTGCAAATGCGCGATGTTGCTTTTGCGACCGGTAAAAAAGTTATCGAGGCAGATCACGTCGTTGCCGTCCTTCAAGAGACGATCGCAAAGATGGGAACCGAGAAAGCCGGCGCCGCCGGTGACGAGTATACGCATGGGGAGGGATGTGAGTTGAAAGGGAAGCGGACGGAAAGGCCGAAACTCTCAGCGTGCAAGCTCAGCGCGCCGCCGATCCGTCTTCGTAACGTTTAACCCAGGCCAGATGCCAGCTCGCATAATCGCCTGACTCGATGTGCGCCCGCGCCTGCGCCATGAGGTCGAGGTAAAACGCGAGGTTGTGAATCGTGAGCAACGTGCAACCGAGGATCTCACCCGCGACCATTAAGTGACGCAGGTAGGCGCGGGAGAAATTCGTGGCGTAGTTGGCCACCTCGGCGTGGATCGGACCCGGGTCGGCGCGGAAGCGTTCGTTGCGCAGGTTGAGCGGACCATCGGGCGTGAAGACGAGGCCGTTGCGCGCCACCCGAGAGGGCAACACGCAGTCAAACATATCCACACCGAGCGCGATCATCTTTAACAACTGCGGCGGTGTGCCG
>JAIYBI010000082.1 GCA_027488595.1 Opitutaceae bacterium
CCGCAAGGCCCTCAACTCCGAAAAAGCCCGCCTCGAGGCCGATCTCGCCGGAGTCGAAGAGGCGAGTCTCGATCTTCTCGCCCGCGAGAAAAAACTCGAGAAAGAGCAATCTTCCTTCGGAGCCAAACGCGCCGAGCTGGAGAGCGGCGTCGCCGCCCTCGCCGCCGAGCGCGCCAAGTTCGCCAAGGAACAGGCGGCGTTCGAGAAACTGCGCCAGGAATACGGCGCTGATCGCGAAGCACTCGACGCCGAGGTGGCTTCGTTTAGCGAAAAGGAAAAGGAATTCGAGCTTCGTCGGAAGAAGATTCAGGAAAGCATGAAAAACCTCTTTTAAACCCCACGCTTAAAATCTAGCTTACCCCCCTCCTCATCATGGCCACCCCCACCAGCCCTAATCTCGCTTTCGCCGAACTTGCTCCCCATGCGCTGCACCTTGCTATAATCTCCGGTCGGAAAATCGTCGCCTGGCACGCTTTCCGGCCCGATGCCAAAGCGGAGATCGCCGCCTTCGTCGCCGAGCACAAACTGGCCGGCCTGGTCCGCGCCACGATTCTCGGTGACCGCATCTTTCTCCATCTCTCTTCGGATGCGGAGGCCTCCGCCATTCGCCAACCCGCCGCTCTTCAGACCCACGTCGGAAAATTGCCGCACGGCTTCGACGGCACCCCCGGGGCCGTGGTTTGCGACTGCGCCACGGGCCTCGCTCCCGATGCCGCGCGTGTCAGCCCCTGGCTGCTGAATGCGTTTGACCAGTCCGCCTTCGCCACCCTCCGCGAATCCCTCGGCGAGCTTGGTCTCGCTCCGGTCAGTTTCACCTTGGCCGCCCCCGCCCATCTCGGTGCCGTCGCCGCCGCTCTCCCGAAGGGCGAAACAGCCGCCGTGCTCATCCCCGGCACCGATGATGCCTGGTTGGTCTGGGTGACTTCGGATGGAGTTCAGGCCCTCAGCTCGATCCCGCTCGGGTTCACCCAAATCTACGAGTCGGTGCAAAAGGGGCTCGGCCTTAAATTCCGTGCCGCCGCTGGGAAGCTTTTCTTCAACGACACCTACGATTTCACCGAAGCCGCGGCCAAGATTTGTGAGCAGCTCGTCCCTGTTCTTCGTCCTTCACTGGATGGACGGCCCGCCAAATTCCTGCACATTGTAGGCCTCGCCCAAGGTCAATCTTGGTTTGGCAACGGCCTTGCCTCCGCGCTCGGCCTCTCCCCTTGGTCTATCTCCGGATCGAGCGTCGCTGCCCGCCTGGGTCTGGATGCCGATCGCGCCGAGATTCCCTTTTCCGCCGCGGCTTTGCTCCATCTCGCTGCGGCCGGCTCGACTTCCGCACCTTGGATTCAGCAAACCGTGGAAACACTCGCCGCCGAGGCGCTCGCCAAGCCCAAGACCGTCTCGCCTTTCACCGCCCCTGCCGCTGTCGCTCCCGTCGTCGCGGCTCCGGTAACCGCCCCTGCGTCCGCGCCTGTTGCGCAGGCCGCACCGGTCAAGCCCGTGCTTAAACCCGCGGCCCCCACCGCCGTCATCAAACCCGCCGCAGCTCCCAAGCCCGCTCCAAAACCCGCCGTCAAACCCGCGCCCAAGGCTATGCCGGCCCCGGTGCTCGCGGTCTCAGTGGAGAACACCGACTCTCAGGCCGCCGCTCCCGCCGCCAAACGCAGCAAGGCCCCGGTCTTTATCGCCGCCGGAGTGGGCTTGGTCGCCGCCGTCGTAGGCCTCGCGTTTCACTTCCGCTCCCCCGCCGCCGGTCGCGCGACGCCCGCCACTCCGGTCGAGGGGGCAGCGCCTGCCAACCCCGCACCCACCCCGGCACCAAGCGCCCCGGCACCAACTCCCCCGGCTCCTGCTCCCCAGCCTACGACTCCGGTCATTGATCCGGTTCCTCGTCCCGCAGTGGTGACTCCTTCCGCTCCGGTTTCATCGTCTGGCTCGGGCGACACGCTCAGTGCCGAGACGCGTAAATTCGCCAACGCGCTCTATCGAATGGAAATTGCCGAAAAGGGTTTTATCCAGTCACTCTCCACCGCGCGTGACGAGATTCTCGTCGAATCCGCAGGCGGTATCAGTCTTCAGGGAAGTTACATCGGCACCGATGGCCGACGCAAATGGTTCAATGTCGGCGGCGTCGATGACGCGGGCTATGTGGCCACCGTGCGAAAGTCCGTGCGCGACGGATTTACTGTGTTTGACGTCGTTGTGCAGCATCCCCGCTTCAGCCTGGAACAGTCATTCACCTGCCTCCCTGATTCGGTCAAGGTCACGGCGAAGTTCAACCCGATCAACCTCCGCGATCCGCGCGGGGCTATCGCCGCCGTCCATTCGGTGCGCCTCGCGCCGGTGGCACTTAATCCCGCGCTGCGTATGCGCTCGCTGGAAAGCACCTTTGTCTACGCGATGAAGCCCTCGACGCTTCGCGTTAAGTTTGACCCCGTCACCTGGGCGCGCGACGGGGCTGGCGGCCTCCAAACCATCGTCGCAGGCGAAAACGGAGTCGTTTTCCACTTCACGGAAAACACCGACGTCGCGCGTAACACCTTGAACTACGAGATTCAGCTTGGGGGCGGCGCCAACTGAGATCAGGCGGCACACGCCTATAAAATTTGAGCCGTCCGCAAACCGCACCGCCTTATCTGGCGGCGCGGTTTTTTTGTGCATGAAGGTTGGTGCGGTGCCCTCGCCGCGCGCTTGCCTTGGCACGCAGGGTCGGGCTTCTCTGTTCTTCAGATGTCACTCGATGCGCCGATCACCGTCTACAACCGCCTTACGGGGCGAATCGAAACCGAACAGGTTTACGGCGAGAGCTGGCTGAAGTGGACCTACGGCACTTCCTTTGGCCGTCTCAGTCTCGCCGCACTCGTCCGTCGCGCGTGGTTTTCGCAGTGGTATGGCTGGCGCATGAACCGCCCCGCAAGCGTGCAAAAGGTGCTGCCCTTCGTCGTGCGCTACAATCTCGATGCCGACGAGTTCACCAAACCCGCCACCGCCTTCCGCACCTTCAACGAGTTTTTCTATCGCACCCTCAAGTCCTCGGCCCGCCCCATCGTCGCCGAGGACAGCGTTGCAGTTTTGCCTGCCGACGGACGACACCTCGCATTTCAGAATGCGGACACCGCCGATGGCTTCTACGTGAAGGGAGCCAAGTTCACCCTTGGTGAATTATTGGGCTCGGACGTTTTGGGCGCGGAGTTTGCCGGAGGCAGCCTGCTTATCTCGCGCCTTTGTCCGGTGGATTACCATCGCTTCCACTTTCCCGTGGCCGGCACGCCCGACGAAGCACGCCTGATCAACGGCTGGCTCTATTCCGTCAGCCCCATCGCGCTCCGGCGTAACGTCAGCTACCTCGTGCAAAACAAACGCATGGTAACGCTGATTGACACCGCCCGTTTTGGCCGGGTTGCCGTGCTGGAGATCGGTGCGACCTGCGTCGGAAGCATTTTGCAAAGCTACGTTCCCGGCCGCCCCGTGGCCACGGGAGACGAGAAGGGTCTCTTCGCCTTCGGGGGTTCGTGCGTCGTCACGGTTTTTGCGAAAGATCGCATTCGTTTCGACGCCGACCTCGTCGCCTCCAGCGCAGAGCATCGAGAGGTCTATGCACGCATGGGCCAGTCACTCGGTCGGGCCACGAGTTGAGCTCGCCCGAGGGGCCGTAGATTCACCCGGCCTCAGCCCTGGAATTCCCGCAACGCCTCGATCGCTTCCGCATACGCGGCCTCCAACTCGTCCAACAAGCCTGCCAAACCGGCAATCGGCTCCACCTTGGAGCGATGCTCGATCCGCTCGGCGATTCCACGCACGCGGCTGAGGCCCACGTTCGCAGAACTGCCCTTGATCGTGTGGGCACTGCGCGTGAAGAGCGCATTCTCTCCCGATTGAAACGAGCGCCTCAAGTCGGCTATCCGCAGCGGTGTATCCTCTAAGTAAATACCGATTATCTCGCGGAGAAAGGTATCGTCTCCCTCGTCGCCAAGTGAGCGGAGGTTGTTGATCGCTTCCAAATCGACTACAGGGAGATTCAAAAAAGTCATCGGGGTTAAGAGCATGACTAAGTATGACTTGGTCCCGCGGCGGGCAACGACGTTTTCGTCCCGCCGAAAGTCCCAATCGCGAGAAATTACATTCATGGGGCTTTGAGCCCATTCACGGTCATATCATTATTTCCGGATATGTTGATATTTAACTTGCCCGCAGAAACGGAGCGAACTTGCTAGGCGGGTCCCTACCACACCATGTCCCAAACCTTTGTTTTCTCCTCTGAATCCGTCGGCGAAGGCCACCCTGACAAGGTCGCCGACCTTATCTCGGACAGCATCCTCGATGCTTGTCTCGCCTTTGACCCCAAGTCCCGCGTCGCCTGCGAGACCTTCGTAAAGTCCAACGTCGTCGTCGTCGGCGGCGAGATCACCATCCCCAAGCTGCAGGATAAAAAGACCGGCAAGACCAAGCCCATTGACGAGGCCTTCAACGTCGAGAAGGTCATCCGCGATGCCATCCGCCACATCGGCTACGTGAATGACGATGACGTCTTCCACGCCGACACCGTATTCATTAACAACTACCTCACCGCCCAGTCCGCCGACATCGCGCAGGGTGTGGACGCCAAGAAGGCCGCCGGCAAGAAGACCGCCGAGCAGGGCGCCGGCGACCAGGGCCTCATGTTCGGTTTCGCCGCCGACGAGACCGACGAGCTAATGCCCGCACCGATCATCTTCGCCCATCGTCTCGGCCGCGAGCTCACCAAAATCCGCAAGAGCGGCAAAGTGAAGTGGCTCCGCCCCGACGCCAAGTCGCAGGTCTCCGTCCGCTATGTGGACGGCGTCGCCACCGAGATTGTCAACGTCGTCATCTCCACCCAGCACACCGCCGACGTCGCCCACTCCGAGATTGAGGCCTTCCTCATCAAGAACGTCATCAAGAAGGTCCTTCCCGCCAAACTACTCAACGCAAAGACCGAGTATCTCATCAACCCCACCGGCAAGTTCGTCATCGGCGGCCCGCAAGGCGACTCCGGCCTCACCGGACGCAAGATCATCGTGGACTCCTACGGTGGCTGGGGCCGCCACGGTGGTGGCGCCTTCTCCGGCAAGGATCCGTCCAAGGTTGACCGCTCCGCCGCCTACATGGGCCGCTGGGTCGCCAAGAACATCGTCGCCGCCAAGCTCGCCAAGCAGTGCGAGGTTCAATTCGCCTACGCCATCGGCCACCCGAAGCCCGTGAGCGTTTACGTGAACACCTTCGGCACCGGCACCGTCTCCGACGAGCTCATCACCGAGGCCATCCAGCAGGTGTTCTCCTTCAAGCCCGCCGACATCGTGCAGCAGCTCGACCTGCTCCGCCCAATCTACCGCGAGACCACCAACTACGGCCACTTCGGTAAATCCGGCCTCCCTTGGGAGCAGACCACCAAGGTCGCCGAACTCCAGGCCGCCGTCAAAAAGCTCGCCAAGTAATCACTCCAGTTCGCCGGTTCGCTCCGGCCGCCAGTCTCCCGCCGCGGTTACCCCACCATTGGAACCGCGGCGCTTTTGTATCCAAATATTTCCGACAGGTTAAAATCCAACGCCACATTACACCATGAGCAACGCCAACGTCCCCCCGCCCTTCACTCCCGGTTCCGACTTCCATGTCGCCGATATCAAACTCGCCGACTGGGGCCGCAAAGAAATCTCCATCGCCGAGCACGAGATGCCCGGCCTGATCTCCATCCGTAAGAAATTCGGTCCGTCCAAACCCCTCGCCGGCGTCCGCATCACCGGCTCGCTGCACATGACGATCCAGACCGCGGTGCTCATCGAGACTCTCGTCGCCCTCGGCGCCAAGGTCCGCTGGGCCTCGTGCAACATTTTCTCCACCCAGGACCACGCCGCCGCCGCTATCGCCGCCACCGAGGTGCCCGTCTTCGCCTGGAAGGGCGAGACCCTCGAACAGTATTGGGACCTCACCTGGAAGGCCATCGTCGGCCCCGACGGCCTCGGGCCGCAGCTCGTCGTTGATGACGGCGGCGACGTCACCCTTCTTCTCCACAAGGGCTTCGAGCTCGAGAACGGCAGCACCTGGATCAACACCCCCTCCGGCTCCCACGAGGAGCAGGTCATCAAGGATCTCCTCAAAAAGATCCACGCCGCCGACAAGGGCATCTTCACCCGCCTGAAGTCCGCCTGGCGCGGCGTCTCCGAGGAGACCACCACCGGCGTGCATCGCCTCTACCAGCTCCACGAGCAGGGCAAGCTCCTCGTTCCCGCCATCAACGTGAACGACTCCGTCACCAAGTCGAAGTTCGACAACCTCTACGGCTGCCGCGAGTCCCTCGCCGACGGCCTCAAGCGCGCCACCGACGTCATGATCGCCGGCAAGTGCGCCTTCGTGGCCGGCTACGGCGATGTGGGCAAGGGTTCCGCCTTCTCCCTCAAGGGCTTCGGCGCTCGCGTCATTGTTTCCGAAATTGACCCCATCAACGCCCTCCAGTGCGCGATGGAAGGCTTCGAGGTGAACACCCTCGAGAGCACCCTCGGCAAGGCCGACATCTACGTCACCACCACCGGCAACAAGGACATCATCACCCTCGAGCACATGATGGCCATGAAGGACCAGGCCATCGTCTGTAACATCGGCCACTTCGACAACGAGATCCAGGTTGACCGCCTCAAGACCGCCCCCGGCGTGAAGCACGTTAACATCAAACCCGGCTACGACGCCTACACCTTCCCCGCCGGCAACACGATCTACATGCTCGCCGAAGGCCGCCTCGTGAACCTCGGCTGCGCCACCGGCCACCCGTCGTTCGTGATGTCGAACTCGTTCTCCAACCAGACCCTCGCCCAGATTGATCTCTGGAAGAACAAAGACACCTACGCCGTCGGCGTGTATCGCCTGCCCAAGCACCTCGACGAAGAAGTCGCCCGCCTCCACCTCGAGCGCATCGGCGTCGTCCTCACCAAGCTCACCAAGTCGCAAGCCGAGTATCTCGGCGTCCCGGTCGAAGGCCCCTACAAGCCCGAGCACTACCGCTACTGAGCCAAACTCGAGCGCCACGCACTCGGCACCCACTCAGGCCGGCCCTTTCTCGGGCCGGCCTTTTTTGTGCTTTTGGTGCGCAGAGAAATGCCTGACCGGCGTTCGCGCCCGCGTCAGACGATTGTCTCACGTCATTCTGAAAATGGCTTCATCGGCGATCAATTTTGGGTCGCTCGGAATTCATGTATTGATATTCTAGATACTCGTTTCCGATCGTGTGGATTGCATGAGAACGCCGCGCAACCGCCGGTTCAAAAAATCGTTTTACTTCCCTGCCGGTGATCTTTGATGGGTGTCCTCGCTCGGTGCGAAGAGCGGGTTACTTCTTTTCTTTCAGCACCGTGTCTACCGCCAGGCCGGCGGCGAGGAGCAGCAGGTTGATGGTCGGGTCGGGTGCGCCGTTGATGCGAATGAGGTAATTGTCGGCGCTGGTGAAAAACTCTTTGCCTAGGCCGGCCCACTTTTTGGTGATGACGCCGAGCTCGGTCTCGCCGCTCAGGAAGCGGAAGTTCCAGCCTTTCCAGTCGCCCTTGACCTGGGCGATTTCCTTGCCGTCGGCAGCAAACACGGTGAATGCCCCGCCAATCGAGAATGCCTTGGATTGCAGGTAACCGAGGGAGATGCCCTCGGCGTCGGTGATGGCGACTTTGGGGCGAAAGAGGGCGGCTCCGCGACGGATTTTGAAGAGCAGTTTTCGCGAGGCGGGGTCGGGTATTTCGTAAACCGCCACGGTCGTCGGCATGAGGCTCTTATCAATGATGAGACGGAGGAATTTGACCAAGCCGCTGATCTCCTCGCGCGCCTCGCCGATCTTGGCCTTGGAGTCGGGGTCGAGGATATCGTAAACATCGCTGAGCTTCAGGATCCCGGTGTGTTCGCGGATGAAGTATTGGGTGCGGTTGAGCATATTCTAAGTGAAGATGCAGAGGCGAATCTCAGCATTAGATACATATCACAATCATTCGTTTAGTCCGCATGGCGATTGTAACGAAGATGTAGTATTCGACCCGATTCGTGGATCTTCCGTTAAATGTTGTCGCAGTGGGCATGATATTTATGAAGTTTTCATTAGCGCAACTCCATGACGAAAGAAGCTCAACGACTCACGTTAGGGGTGATTGCGGCTGTCTGCGGCATTGGAATCGCCCGAGGGGAATCAGGGCAAACGACGGCCCCTACGGATTTTCGTGATGCATCTTTTGAGGACTTGGCGGGGCTCACAATCAGCTCGGTTTCGAAGGCGGAAGAAGATTATTTCCGTTCGGCGGCGGCGGCCACGGTGATCACGGATGAAGACATCCGGCGCTCGGGTGCCTCGACCTTGCCCGAGGTATTGCGGATGGCACCGGGCATCGAAGTAGGGCAGATCAACAGTCGCAGCTACGCGGTGACGATGCGCGGGTTCAACGGCACTTCGGCCAATAAACTTCTTCCGATGGTTGATGGGCGTTCGCTCTATTCGGCGCGATTCGGAGGCACGATATGGGAGCTGCGCGACCTGCCGCTGGAGGATGTGCAACAAATCGAGGTCGTGGGCGGTCCCGGCGGAACTACCTGGGGCACGAACGCGGTTAACGGCGTGATCAACATCATTACCAAGGATGCCCGGCAGACTCAGGGAGCGGTGGTGTCGGCGGGTGGAGGGATTTACGAAAATGCGTTCGTTTACGTCCGGGAAGGCTTTGAGGTGGGACCGGGAAGCTGGATGAGGGTTTATGCGAAGGCCTTTGCTCGCGATGAGACCGAAGCGGTGGCGGGCGGGCTTGATCCCAATGATTCCTGGGCGCAATACCGCGCGGGTTTTCGTTACGACCAGGACGCTTCACTGGCGGTCAAGACCACTTTCACCGGAGATGTTTTTGTCTCCCGTGCCAATCAGGTTGTCGGTGGGGCTCCGGCGATTGCGGAGAGTAGCGGCGGCCATTTGCTGGGTCGTCATGAGCGGATACTCTCGGGCGACGGGAAGCTTACGATCCAGGGCTACTATGACCGCTTCAGCCGTGATTCCGGAGGCAATGTCAGCGACGCCGATGTTGGTGAGCTGGAGCTTCGCCACGAGTTCGAGCCTTTCGAGCGCCAGCGTCTGACATGGGGCCTGAACGGTCGCCTCAGCCGCCTGTCGGACAAGGTCACCGGCGTCGGGTTCGTGTCGGCATTCTCCCCTGATGTTCGTTACCTCAAGCAAGGCGCTTTCTTCGTGCAGGACGAGATTGCGCTCACACCGGAGACCTTGACCGCGACGGTGGGTGCCAAGGCCGAATACAATGATTTCACGGGAGTGGAGTTTCTGCCATCGGCCCGGCTGGCCTGGACACCGACGAAGCGCGTGACCCTGTGGGCGGGCTACTCGAGGGCCGTGCGCATACCCTCACGTTTCGAGGACGATCAGTCGTTCTCCGCGACGGGAGGCGGCTTTACCTCGCGGACGCTGCCGAACGATGCGGTGGAGAGCGAAACGTTGGACGCATTTGAGGCGGGGCTCCGCAACAGGTTCACCGATTGGATCACCACGTCGGTAAGCGTGTATCTTAACGACTACAGCAATCTCATCACCGGCGAAACACTGCCGCCGGCGTTGCCCTTGGTGACCGATTCCACTTATAAAAACATGGGAAAGGCGCACGCCGTGGGGGCTGAGATGAGCGCCACCCTTACGCCGGTCGAATGGTGGCGCTTGGTGCTGACCTGGTCGGTGATTGACCTGCGGATAAAGACGGAGCCGGGCAGCACCGATATCGGGTTGGCGAGGGTGGAACGTATCAGTCCCCAGCAACAGATCGGGCTGCGTTCACTCTGGAACATGGGGAAAACCTGGGAGCTGGATGCGTGGCTGCGCTGGGTGGACGAATTACCCTCCAACCGTCCAGTCCCGGCCTACACGACCATGGATTTACGCATCGGCAAACAACTCGGCCGGGGTTGGGAAGTGTCATTGGTCGCGCGGAATCTCTTCGAGCCCAGTCATCCGGAGTTTGTGTTTTCAACGCTGCGGAGCGAAGTGCCGCGCAGCGTGTTTTTGCGGGTGGACTGGCACCGATGAGCTCTGTCGCACCCGTCACATCGTATGGCTCGAATGCCGCGGGGAAAGGGACGGTTGCGGCCGTTTTGTTTCGGATAGCGGTTGTCTATGCACTGATGCTCGTGCTGCCGCTCAAGGCGGTGGCGGGCCCGGTGTTGCAGGAAAATCAAGCGTTCGCCCGCTTTCTGGTTTTGTTTGCCCGCTATGTTGAGTGGCCCGGTCAAAAGGATGGTGAGCCCCCTTCGAAACCCTTTGTGGTGGGTATACTGGGCCACGACCCTTTTGGAATCGTGTTGGAACAGGCATTTGCCGGCCAACTGCCCGGCGGTCGCGAGGTGGTGGTGTCTAGAATCGGGTCGGCGGTCGAGGCGCGCGGCTGCGACATGGTTTTCATCAGCCGTGAGGAATCGCGTCGTCAGGCGGTCTGGCTGAGGGAGCTGGCCGGACTTCCCGTGCTGACAGTGGCGGAAACAGAAGCCGCGTTGTCTGACGGGGCCTGCATCGTCATCACGACGGAGACGACGGAAGGCGGCTATCGGCCGCGTTTTGACGTGAATAGGTCCGCCTTTGATTCGTGCGGATTAAA
>JAIYBI010000228.1 GCA_027488595.1 Opitutaceae bacterium
CGGGGCGGTCGCGCTGCGTGCCCATGTGGAATTTGCCGAAGTAGCCGGTGCTCCAGCCTTGGGCGGCGAGGAGGGCGGGCCAGGTGGCGGCGGAGTTGAAGGGTTGGTCGTTGTGGGTGATGCCGTGGGCGTGGGAGTAGAGCCCGGTGAGCATCGTGGCGCGGCTGGGCGAGCAGAGGGACTGGGTGACAAAGGCGTTGCGAAAACGGACGCCCGAGGCGGCGAGACGGTCGAGCTGCGGGGTTTTGAAAAACGGGTAATTGGCCTGCGCGCCGAGTTCGCCCTGCACGACGCCGAGGGCATCGTAGCGGTGATCGTCGGAAACGAGGACGATGACATTGGGCGGGCGAGGGGCGGGGTTCGTGGCGGCGCAAGCGAGGTGTCCGGCGGAGAACGCGACGAGGGCGGAACCGAGGAGGGCGCGGCAGAGGTAACGCGAGCGGAGCGACGAGGGGGACGAGGGCATGAGGGGAACGGTAGCGCTGGGCCTGCGGGTGCAAAGCAACCGGGAGCTGTTTGGTATAGCGGCAGGAGTTGGCGGAGGGGGTGGAAGATTTGTTTCTTCGAGCCGAGTAGTGAGGCCAGCAAGCATCGCAGGCCGAGCCCGTCAGAATTGTTTACCACGAAACACACGAAATACACGAAAGGATGAGCAAGCCGTTTGGGGATGAGGGACGGTGAAATTGCGCCTTATACCAAACTCCCCCCAAGCGTTCAGATTTTCACCACGGATGAACACGGATGGACACGGATAGGGTGGGCAAAGCCAGGTCACTCAGAGAGCACCGAGGGCGCGCGAGGTTAAGCACCTTGCGTTCTTCGGGCAGAGCCGACACGGTTTGTCATGACATCAACGAGTGTTTATCTGGCCGAAGAGGCGTTGAGTTTGCCGCCCGATGAGAGGGCGTCGCTGGCCCGGCTCCTCTTGGATAGTGTCAAAGAGGATGGTCGCAGCGACGCGGAAATCCGCGCCGAACTGCAAATCAGGCTCGCCCGATTAAAATCCGGCGAGGACGCCGGGCTTTCTTTTGAGGCCGTCTTTGGCGAGCCGGCATGAAGGTGGTGTTCAGCTCAGGTTTTCGCGGCGATTTGGCCGAAGCGAGCGAGCATTATCGGGCGGCGTCTGCCTTGCTCGCGACGGATTTTGAAGCCAGGGTTAAATCAGTCGTGAGAACCGTGTTGGTTTGGAAAGGTGGCGACCACGTGGGGCCGCACGGGTATCCTTGCCGTCGTTGTCGTCCGTTCCCGTATCTTCTGTATTATGAAGTTGAGGGCGAAACGCTCTATGTGATCGGACTCGTTCATGAGCGCCGGCATCCAAGCCATCTAAAAGCCCGCCTATCGTAGTGGCACCAATCCTGCGCAGCGAAAGCGGGCGGCGAGGCGGCGGGTGTTTTTCTTCGTGAGCTCGTGGCCCCAGATGCGCAGGACGCGCCAGCCGGCGCGGCGGAGGGTGCGGGTGACGAAGCGGTCGCGGGTCTGGTTGCGGGCGATCTTTTCGCGCCAGAAGGCCGCGTTCTGCTTGGGCTGCGTGGCGTGGATCGGACACCCGTGCCAGAAACAGCCGTCCACGAAGACTGCCAACTTGAGCTTGGGGAAAACGAAGTCCGGTTTGCCCTCCAGCGGCCAGCGCCGCCGCCAGCCGGTAATGCCGTGGGTTTTGAAAATACCGATAAGCCGCAGCTCAGTTTCCTTGTTTCCCGTGCCCTTGATGCGCGACATCACGTCCGATCGCTTGGCCTTTGTAAAAATATCGGCCATAAACACCCTTGCTCACCTTAGCTTTATCTGGAAGGCGAAAAGTTGGTCCAAAAATGCAGATCGTATCATTCTCCAGGGATATCCGTGATTCCGAACACTACCGTTGGATTGCTCCGAAAGGGTAAACTCAAAAACAATATTACGGTGGGAGACTAAATCTATAAACCGCTGGATGCTAGGATTATCGCAGTAAACTAGATCCTCATAAAAAAACTGGGCCGTTGTTCTAACTTTACGTGTTCTCGCCTTAATGAAAGCAGTGCGGGAATGCTTTTCCACGAGTCGGGATTCCAACTGGCTAAATGACCAATAGCCCAGATCACTAGTATATTTGCGAAGGTCAATTTTGCTACTTGGGTGATTTACATCGAGTAACAATCCAAGGTTGTTCGGGGTCGTGGTGACTTGTGAATAACATGCGTAAAGTCCATCATCACCCATTCTTCCAATCACTCGAATCCGTTCCCTTGCGGTAGATTGCGCCGACCAAGTTGGCCCAGCTTGAAAAAGGTTGATCTTCGTAGCGCCGATAACTTCGCCTTCCTTTATGCTCTTACACTTGATTTCAATGCCTTTAAAATCAGCAACTTGATCATTGTTTTCCTTAATCCCCAACAGCGTTTCAAAAGTGTAGCCAATTCCGGTATCCCCGGCACGTAGTGTGTCTATCCAGCCCCGTGATTTTACTATATCGAATTGCTCCAATAATTCCACTAATGGTGCGTCAGCGGAAAAAGCCGCGGAGTCCACTGGTCTAACTACGAAATTTCCGGAGACTGCGGCTACTTGATCGCCAAAAATGAGCTTAAACACGAAATCAAATCTGCCACCGTCGGAAGCGTTTGCGCAATCAATATAATATCCTGTGCTACCGTCCGAGTGTTTTGCCTTTAATACCACTAACACTCGAGGCGCATTATTTATATCATTGATTAATCCATTAAGTCTTGTGATACGACGCTCAGGATAGCGCTCGTAATACTTGTAGGCAACTGTCGCCCAAGTTCCGTCTATTGAATCAAATGCTTCGAACGTGCCGGTTGTATTAAGGGTTGGATCCGGTATTTCTAGATTTGGAAAAAATGAATAGGCATCGGACGGAATAAGCACCCCATGTCTGCCGGAATCATCATTACGCGTAAGCACCTTGGCGAATATCTCACCTTGGGAAAATGTTTTTCCGGCACTCTGGGAAAGGCTCTGCGCATATTGGATTAAAGCAGTCATTTACCCGATTTATTGACGCGCTTACTGGATTTAATCTCATTCTTTTTTTGAGCTGAGGAAGTCGCTTTGGGTTCTGCCAAAACTAAATCTGGGACTGCTAGAGGTGACTTATTAAGTGTTTTCATCACCTCTCTCGCAATACGCTCTACAACAGGAACAACCACTGAGTTACCGAATTGGCGGTAAGCCTGTGTGTCTGAAACGGTGATTTTAAAACTATCCGGATAACCCATGAGGCGTGCACATTCGCGAGGAGTGAGGCGGCGCGGATTTTTACGCTGGCCTTGGGAAAGCAGAATCTCTGAACCATCTTTATGGTATCGAGCACTGAGAGTCCGGGTTGTGCTTTCGCCAGTGACCAAACCAAATCCAAAGCCATTACCTGCGTCCTGATGCTTTTTGGCGTAAGCTTGTAGATAAGCCCAAAGCTTGGGGGTGAGTGTATATTTAGCTGGCACATCGGCCTCAAGAATTGAGGCCAACTTGGGTTCAGTTTTAGGGAACTCAGGAAACTCGAAATACCGAGGCTCCCGAAACCCGACGAGAAAGATGCGTTCGCGGTGTTGTGGAACAACATGACGGGCATCTATAATCTTGGTGTGAACTTGGTAGCCGAGACCGCGTGTCAGGGTATCATAAATCACCTTGAATGTTCGGCCCTGATCGTGACTTTTTAGGTTTTTAACATTTTCCAATACGAAAGCCGCTGGCTTGTGGTAGTCGATGATGTCGGCTATCGAGAAAAAGAGGTTTCCTTGCTTCTCATCATCAAAGCCATGTTTTCGACCGAGGCTATTTTTCTTGGAAACACCGGCGAGGCTGAATGGTTGGCAAGGGAACCCGCCGCACAGAATATTATGCGAGGGAATATCGGCGACCGCAACAGAGTGAATGTCGCCATGTGGAGTTTCGCCAAAATTTGCCGCGTAGGTAAGCCGCGAATACTTGTCCCAATCACTGGAGAATACGCAGCAAGCACCTACGTTTTCAAAAGCTATACGGAAGCCTCCGATACCACAAAATAGGTCAATGAATCTGAGCGGAATTTTAGCACCATACGGGGCCTGCTCTTCAAGGGTGGATATCTCCTGTTCAAGACGGGATTTGATACTCATCGGTCGATCCCCTCGCAGAGTTCCGACACGGTGGTTTTGAGCGCTTTTGCTACGCGGCGTGCGCTAATGAGAGTCAGGTTGCGTTCCCCGCGCTCGATGCCGCCGATGTAGGTGCGGTCCAGATCGGCCTTTTCAGCCAACCCTTCTTGGGATAACTCCATCGCGGCACGGCGGGCGCGAACGTTAACTCCGAACCGTTTAAGGGTGTTACCTTCGTCTTTGGCGGGCATCCGCAGACGCTAACAATCCGCCGACTATCATACCACGGACTATGAGTATCTTTTAACGTGGCCGCCCGTTCAGTCTTTACCGCTGTTTACCAGCCTACGGTAGGCGGAGGACGGAATCAGAGGGGTTACACAGAGCCGAGCCGGAGCGCGGCCCAGAGAGGACACGGAGGAGGGCAGAAACCTGAGGCTTGAGACCTGAGAGCTGAGACTTGAATCCTGAAACCTTAGAGCACGTTAACCGGAAGTGTAGCCGCAAAAGAACGCGGAGAACGCAAGGGATATACCGACGGAAAAGCGTTTCTTTGTGCTCCTTGCGTTCTTTCGCGGCAAAAAATCAGGAGGTTGAATTTCAGCTATAGTTTTTAAGAAAATTCCTAGAGCGGCTTAAGCGGAAGTGTCGCCGTAGTTGCCCACTGTAACGCAGGCTTCCAGCCTGCATTTTCAGTCGGAGCAGGCTGGAAGCCTGCGCTACTTATTCGGCCACGGTTTTAGATGAAATGCGGCTAATCGGGGGCTTCCGAGGCGGCTTGTCACTGGGCTATGGATACGTCGAGAGAAGTTTGTCGAGGTCCCGGGCGAGGGTGGCGGCGTCGCCGAGGAGCATCCAGTAGCGGAAGGTGTAGGTGGAGTCGCGGTCGAGGGTGACGGTGGCGATGGGGGCGACGTGGGTGGTGTCGGCGTGTTTGGGATCGGCGGAGCGGGAGGTGCCGGTGACGCCGCTGTTCCAAGTGTCGTCGGCGGCGGGGCGGTAGATGGCGAAGCCGAGGCCGTCGGCGCGGAAAAAGGCCATGGCGCGCTTCGGCACGACGGGGCGGCCCCAGCCAATTTTGGAAAGCGCGGGCAGCTCGAAGTCGGTCCAGCGGCCCTCGCCTTCGTAGATGCGCGCGGTGGCGAAGGCGCGGACGAGGTAGATGGCGGGGAGTTCCTGGTGGTTGGGTTTGGCGTCGCCCCAGCGGTCGTCGGCGGGGCGGTGCATGACGAGGGTGTTGGTGACGCGGATGACGTTGTGCTGGCCGGGCTCGAACTCGGTTTGCTGCTCCATGGTGCAGGCGGAGGTTTCGTCGGGCATGTCCCAGAGCTTGGGGCGGGTGAGGCTGTGCAGGACGCCGTCGCGGGATTCGAATTTTTCGACTAGGCCGGGGGTGGCGATGAAGCTGCCGCCCTGGACGGGGTTCCAGGTCCAAGGGCTCCAGTGGGGCGACTGGCCCTCGGCGCGGCGGTCGAGACGGGCGCCGGCGTAGTAGGACTGTTGGACGAGGCGGCCGAGGTCGTGGAGGTTGATGAGATTGGTGCCGCCGGAAACGGACACCCAGGTGATGGCGCCGCCGCGGGTGCGATCTATCTTTACGGTGGCGACGCCGTTGGTGAGGGAGAGTGATTCGGCGGAGGCGATGGACACGAGGGTGAGGAAGGCGACGAGGCCAAGGAAACGTTGCGAAAGGCGCGGTGCGTTCATGGCAGGGAAATTTTTAGGCGCAGGAAACGCCGGGTGTTTGCGGATACGCTGAGGTCGAAGGTGTCGGTGAAGGTGACAGGCGTGGACGCGCTCACGGAGCCGGGGTTGGTTGCGATGGTCTGCCAGGAGGCGAGGTCGGAGGAGGCCTGAATCTCGTAGGTGAGATCGGCGCGGGCGCGCAAGAACGAGACCTGAAGGTTGAGACCTGAAACCTGAGGGCTCGGAGAAGCGACGGAAGTAGCGGAGAGCGGATTCGAGCCGAGGGCGTATTCGAGAAGGTTGGGCAGGCCGTCGGCGTCGGGGTCGGCGGTGGGGGCGGAGTCGGCGGCGGCCCAAGGAGTGTTGGCGAGCCAAGTCGCGTAGGGGGAAGGCGGGGCAGTGACGGCGAGGGAAAAGGCGCGATCCACGCTGACGTTGCGGAGGTCGGTGACACGGAGGGTGAACGAGAAGTTTCCAGAGGCGGGCGTGCCGGTGAGACTGCCGGCGGAGGAAAGCGTGAGGCCGGCGGGAAGGGTCGAGCCCGGGGCGAGTGACCATGTGTAAGGGCCGATGCCTCCGCCGACGGCGAGAGTCTGGCTGAAGGCGGTGCCCGCGCTGGTGCCCGGGAGGGTGGCGGCGGTGGTGATCTGGAGTGCGGCGACGCCGGTGGCGGAGGTGATGCGCAGGCGCGGCGAGAGCGGCGGGGCGGAGCCGTCGCCGGGTGCGGCTTGGAAGCCTAGGTTATCGAAGAACGTGCCGGCGGGGATGGTGGCCTGCCAGGAAAGCGGCGTGAAGGTGCAGGCGGTGCCGGCGCGAGTGAGGGTGCCGTTGAAGAAGGTGAACGTGGTGCCGGAGAAGTCGAAGAGGAGCTCGTAGCCGGTGATGGTGGCGGTGCTGGAGTTGGTGATCTTAAACGTGCCCTGGTAGCCGGAGCCCCAAGAGTTGCCCGGCACGTATTCGACCAGAGCGCTGCCGGGCGGAGGCGGGGGCGGCGGGGTGATGCCATTGATCGTGCCGGTTGCGGTGTTGTTGGTTAAAGACGCACCGGACGGTGTGCTGAGCCCCAACGAAAGGGCGAGTGAAGTGCCTTGCAGGAGGGTCCCGGCCGAGACGGGAACGGAGACGGTCTGGCTGGTCTGGCCGACGGCGAAGGCGAGCGTGCCGCTGGTGGCGGTGTAGTGGGTGCCGGCGAGGGCGGTGCCGTTGGCGGTGGCGTAGTTGACCGTGGCGAGGTTGGCAGAGGCGGGCGTCAGGCTGAGGGTGAAAACCAGATTCGCGGTGCCGCTCGCGGGTTGGTTGACGGAGGCATCGGAAATGGTGAGGGCAGGCAGCACGAGCGGGGGCTGATCGCTCAAGGTGAGGCGGTAGGAGAGGCTGCCGGAGGCGGCGATGCTGACGGCGCGCCGGACGATGCCGGAGGTCAGCGCGGAAGTGCTACCGACGGTGAAAGTCGCGCCGGGCGAGGTGGTCTCGACCACAAGGGAGGCGCCGTTGGGCCGCTGAAACGTAAGGCGAGTGGCGGTGCTGGAAAGCACGGCATCGCTGGCGTGGGCGAGGGGCAGGAGCTCGGTGAACGCGCCGGAATGAGTGATGGCAACGTCTACGCGGCCGGTGCCGAAGGTAACGGTTTTTTGACCGTAAGTCGTGCCGCTGGCGGCGAGCGGGTAGGTGGCGACCACATCGCCGGAAGCGAGGTCGCGCACGCCGACGGCGGCGGTGACGGTCGCGCCACCGGCGGTGAGCGAGGCGGAGAGGTTGGCGGTTTCGTAGGTGCCGCTGGTGACGCCGGAGCGGCGGGTGCCCCATACCCAAGTGTTGCCGGAGAGGGTCGCGGCGACGGACTGGAGCGCGACGCCGAACTTTTCGTGCCAGAGCAAACCGAGACCGTAAACCTGGCGGCTGATGCGGATGTTTCCGGTGGTGAGGGCGGCGTAGTAGGCGGGGCGGCGAACGGTGGTGACAGTGACGGGCCAGGCATCGTGAAACTGGCGGTTGACCGAGCCTGAAGCGCGACAAGGCATGGCGGCGACGGCGGCATCGCGCTGGGCGGTGGTGGGTTGCCAGACGTTGAGCGGCTGGACGGCGTCGAAGACGAAAGACGGGATGTAGCTGTAGGCGTTGGGAACGGAAAGCGCGCCCCAGTTTCCGAACTGGGCCTGCACCTGGGCGCGGCGGTTGACCAGATAGGCGGCGTATTCGGTATCTGTATACGAGAACACCCGCGATGGCGGTGTGAACTCGGAGAGCGGGCGCGGGGCGGGGGTGAGAAAGGCGTGGGAAGTGCGGGTGTTTATACCTGCGTTGACGAGATAGGTGGGGGTGGCGGTGCCGGGCTGGGGCACGTAGTTGGCGGCGAGCCACTGGTTCCAGCGCAAGTCGTCGGCCTGGACGATGGGGAAGAGATCGGTGCGCAGGCGGAGGCGGGGCAGGGCGATGCGAAGATTGTTCTCGTGGACGCTGGAGTAGCCGAAGTCGGGGCCGCCCTGCTCGTAGAAAAAGCCAGCGAGACTCTGGTCCTGGGCGGATGAGTCGTTGACGGCCTGAACGAAGGCGGCGTTGAGCGTGGCATCGGGCCAGCGGGCGAGGTAGAGCAGGGCGGCGTGGTAGGAGCCGTTGAACTGATTGCTGTATTGCCGGGCGGCGGAGCGCATGTCGGCGCGGGTGAAGAGGGCGAGGAGGGCCTTGCGCAGAGCGAGGCGGGTGTTTTCGAGCACGACTGCGTCGAAGGTGAGGCCGGAGGCGGCGACGAGATCGAGGGCCTGAGCGGCGTGAAGCACGCCAAAGCCAGTCGGGGCGAGGCTCCAATTGGTGGCGCTGTATTCGGCGAAGAGACCCGCGCTCGCGCTCGTATCCGGAGCTTGGATGCGGGTCCACCGATCCAGCATGGCCTCGAGACGGACGCGGACGACGGCCTGGCCGTAGTAGGGGTTCCAAGGGCGGTTGGCGGTGTAGAAATAGGCCAGCGCGAGCTGGTTTTCCATGATGCGGGCGTTGTAGGTCTGATTGTCGGCGGGGTCGCGGTTGACCTTGATGTTGAGGAAGCCGCGATCGGTGCCGGTTTCGACGACGGCGTTGGCGACCTGGGCGAAGTGGTTGAGGAAGTAAGGAACCTCGAGCTCGTGGTCGGCGAATTGGCTGAGGGAGAGGCTGGAGAAGTTGCACGGCGGCACGGGAGTCCAGGCTTGGGCGGAAAGGCGCAAGGGCAGGAGGGCCGTCAGGAGCAGCAAGGCGGCAAAGAGGAGACGGAAAACGCGGGGCATGTCCGAAGCCGATGGAACGCCCGGGCTGAGGGCCTTGCGACAGACCTTTGACTATACAGTAACCTTGGCGGGGGCGCGGCCGAGCAGTGCGGGGCGGGTGGAGGCGAGGTGGAGGACCAATTCACCGAGGAGGGTGTTGGCCCAGGCGAACCAGGGGCGGGTGTAGCGCGCGGGGTCGTCGAGCCAGAAGGTTTCGTGCATGAAGCCGGTGTCGGCGTCGGTGCGCACCAGCATGCCGAGGCAGTCGAGAATCTCCTCGTCATCGGTGGAGGTCAGGGCGCGCATGATGATGGACATGGGCCAGATCCAGCCGAGGCCGACATGCGGGCCACCTACGCCGCAGGCGGCGGTGCCTCGGGCAAAGTAGGGGTTGTGCTCGCTCAGGATGAAACGCCGTGTGGCGAGATAGAGCGGATCGTCGGGTGGGCAAAAGCCGAGGTAAGGGAGGGAGAGCAGGCTCGGGATGTTGGCATCGTCGAGCAGGACGGCGGAGCCGTAGCCATCCACCTCGAAGGCCCAGATGCGGCCACAGGTTGGGTGGATGACGGCGCCGTGAATGCGGAGGGCGGCGTCAATCTCAGCGGCGAGGGTGCGGGCGCGCGAGGCGAGGGCGAGGTCGGCGGGGGTGGCGAGGGCGAGGTCGGCGGGGGTGGCGAGGGCATGGAGCAGCTCGGCGAGCTGGCGGAGGGCGACGACCGCGAAGGCGTTGGCGGCGATGGGAAAGGGGAGCGAAGCGGCGTCGTCGGATGGGCGGAACGGACTCTTGCTGAGGCCGCAGCGACGGGCGGGGTGCCCGCGGCCGTTGAGCGCGAGGGTGTCGAGCGCTTGGGGCGTGAGGCGGCGGAAGTGGTAGGCAGGGACGGGTTCCTCGGCGCTGCCGGCCTGTTGCACGATGATTGTTTCGACGGCGAGGGCCATGGCGGCGCGCCAGTCGGCGTCGAAAGGGGAAGTGTCGCCGGTGGCCTGCCAGTAGCCGTGGGCGAGGCGGAAAACGGCGCAGAGGGAATCGAGCTCGTATTTGCGCTCGTGGACGCCGGGGAGCATCGGCGTGAGGTCCTCGGCCCAGTCCCCGGTGACGGGCGTGGCGTAGAAAGCGTTGGCGTAGGGATCGAGTCGCACGCAGGCGGCTTGGCGGCGGACGACGCCGGCTAGAAGCTCGCGTAGGGGCGCGTCGTCGCGGGCGAAGCGCAGGTAGGGCCAGACCTGATTGGTGGAGTCGCGCAACCACATCGCGGGGATGTCGCCGGTGATGACGAAAGTGTCGGGCCGGCCGGCGGCGTCGCGACTGAACGTGACGGTGGTGTCGAGGGTATTGGGCAGGCAGTTCTCGAACAAGCGGCGCAAGCGGGAGTCGGCGATGGTCGGACCAATACGGGAGATGGCTTCCTCTACGGCACGGGAAGTAAACCGGCGTTCGGCCGAGGCGGGCCTGGCGTGAAGGGTTGAAGGGGACGACGACATGCAGGAAGCCGAATGGTGACGTCGCGCGGGCTTAGCGAGTGACACGCAGGCGGACAAAACGGCGGGGGCTGCCGGAGAGGGAAGTGGGGTCGGTGACGGTTACGGAGCCGGCGAGGTTGGCTGCGCCGGTGCTGGACCAGAACGGGGTGTCCCACGTGATCAAGTCGGCGGATGCCTGCGCCTCGTAGGTGAGGGCTGGGTCGGCGAGGCGGGTGAACGTGAGCTGGAGATAGGTGGGCTGAGGGCTGACGCCGGAGACCTGAAGAGTCGGAAGGGGAGCGGAGGCGGGGTTGGTGGGTGTGCCGCCGAGAGCGTATTCGAGAAGGTTTGGCAGGCCGTCGGCGTCGGGGTCGGCGGTGGGGGCGGAGTTGGCGCCGCCCCAAGCGACGCCGGCGGTCCAGGCGGCGTAGAGATTCGGAGCGTAAACGAGGGCGAGGGTGTTGCCAGAGGTGCTGAACGAGAAAGTGCCCAAGCCGGGGAACCCGACCGAGGTGAGCGTGATCGCGGCAGGGGCGACGTTGACGAGACCGCCTGAGGTGGAGACGAGGGGAAAGGTGCGAGCGGATTCGGAGAAGTTGGCGAGGCCGGAGGCGTCGAGGCGAACGGTCCAGGACGTGGCCCCGGTGGCGACGAGTTGAGCGGCGGAAAAGGCGGAGGGCGGGGCGTTCCAGTCGGTGAGGCGGGTGGAGAAGGTTGCACCGGTCTGGACGGTGAGGGTTGAGGAGGTCGAACCGGAGCCGGCGAAGGTGGCACCGGACTGGACGGTGACGGCGGAGGCGAGCGCGGTATCCGCGCGGAGACTACCGCCGGAAATGAAAGTGGGACCGGTGTAAGTTTTGGCGGGGCCGGAGAGCGACCATGCACCGGAGATGACGGTGAGATTGAGCTTTGAGGTCGGGGACTCGGTGACGTTGCCGGTGAAAGCTCCGGCCGAGGGGCCGTTGAGGTAAAGGGTGCGCCAGGTGTCGGTGCCGGTGACGATGTTGGCGACCGGGCCGGAGACGGTGAGGTTGCCGGCGAGGGAAGTGACCTCCCAGCGTGC
>JAIYBI010000084.1 GCA_027488595.1 Opitutaceae bacterium
ACGAGCTACCTGCAACGCCGCCTCCGCATCGGCTACAACCGCGCCGCCAGCCTCATAGACGAAATGGAAAAACGCCGCTTCATCGGCCCCCAGGTCGGCAACAACCCCCGCGAAATCTACGTCCAGCCCGGAGATCTTAACCTCGATTAATCGCAGTCCATAAAACCGTTTCCAATCTTCGCGATTCCCCGCTCCGTGCCCGCCCCCGAAACCCACACTCCCGATTCCATCCTCGCCCGCATCCGCCAGGATGGCGTTCGCCGCACCGCTCAGGCGTTGCGCAAACCTCCGCTGCCTTCGTCGCTCCTCCAGGCTCTCGCCGACCTCCAACCCGCCGAGCACCCTGATGCACGCGTGTTCGTCGCCGCCTATCCTCTCGCACCCAGCCATCTTCTCGAAACTCTAGCCGCGCAGAACCCCACGCCCGAAATACTCGCATTCCTCGCCACCAACCCGCGCACTCCGCCTCACCTGTTGGTCGAATTCGCAGGCCATCCCAACGCCGTCGTCCGCGCCCACGCGGCCCTCCATCCGCAACTTCCCGCCCGCGAACTCCTCGCCCTCGCCGACGACCCCGACGCCTCCGTCCGCCGCGCCCTCGCCTCCAACTCGAGCCTGCGTCTGCCCCAGCAATCCGTCCTCTCCGCCGACGCCGATCCCTCCGTCCGCCTGGCCCTCGCCGGCCAATCCGCCCTCGCCGCTCCCGCCGCCCTGGTCCTCGCCATTGACGACAGCGCCGTGGTCCGCCTCCACACCGTCGCGGCCGCTCCAGCCGACGATGATACCGTCACCGGCTGGGCCTCGACCGACGAGGAGGATGTGCAAATCGCCCTCCTTCGCCGCCGCACTCTCCCCGAGGCGGCCGAGCGTCTCCTTTTCCATTCGCCTCACGCTTCGGTGCGCTGCGCCGTCCGCGACCGCATCGAGCCCGACGAGGCCGATCTGCTCAACCTCGTCACCACCGGCGAACCCGGGGAGCGCCGCTGGGTCGCCGCCCGCCCCGCCCTGCCCCGCCCCTTGCAACGCCTGCTCGCCCAGGATACCGACGCCACGGTGCGCGCCACTCTCGCCGCCAATCCCCGCCTCGACCCCGCCATCGCCTCCTACTTTGTGGACCTCGCCGACGAGCCCGCCTGCGTCGCGCTCGCCGGCAACCCTTCCGTATCCGATGATCAGATACAGGGGGTGGCCGCCACGCGCCGCCCGTCCGTGCTCGCCGCCCTGGCTTACCGGGATCAACTCGACCCGGCGCTTGCCTGCCTGCTTGCCACCCGCAGCCCGATCTTCCGCCGCCACTGGGCTTTTCAAAACCGGCCGCTCTCCGGGCTCGACGCCGACACCGCCCGCACTTTGCTTGCCGATCGTCTTCCTTCCATTCGCGCCCTCGCCGTGCGCGGCCACGCCTGGCGCCGCGCCGACCTCTACGACCTTGTCCGCGACCCCGACGCCCGCGTCCGCCTCGCCGTCGTGCAACACCCCAACGCCCCCGACGAACTCCTCGCCGACGCCCTCGCCGACCCCGACGCCGAAGTCGCCGACGCCGTTCGCACCGCGCAAAAGGCCCGCACCCACTCGCTCAAGCCAAACTACATGCCTCCTCTCCACGTCGCCGGCGCCCCCGCCGCCCCAGTCCCGCCGCCCCGCCCCCACGTGCAGCGCGAGGCGCCGCCGACCGGTCCGTCCGCACCCGCCGACTCAAATCTTCTCAGCAAACTTTCCCGCCTTTTCCGCTAAACTCCTTTTCCCACCATGGCCAAGAAACCCAACCTCACCACTCTCAGCTTCCGGGACCTCGTGCTCGGTGCCGACGCCGAGACCCTCCGCCAGGCGCTCGAAGCCCGCGTGCGCATTGACGAACTCATCGCCGAGCGCCAGGCCGCCTACGAGCGCATCGCCACCCTCGAAACCCAGATCGAGGACGTCATCGGCGAGCCTGGCGTTTTCCCCTTCCCTTTGCCACCGCTGCCCGTCGCCGGCCAAGACCCCAAGGCGGAAGTTCTCACCCGTCCTTCGGGCGCTCCCGCCGCTGCGAAAAAGTCCCCCGTCCGCGAGCCCGTCGCCCCGGCGGTGAACGCCGAGGACGAGGCCGAGCCCGCCGCAGACGACGAATCATCCGACTCCTGATCCCCGCCGATGCGGAGAGACGAACAAATCCGGGTCAACGAACTCCTCCTACAGCGCGAGGAGCTCTTCCTGCGTATCCACGCGGCGGAGACCGAGGTCTCGCGCATTTTTGGCGGCCCCTTTCCTTTCACCCTGCCCGACCTCCCGTCCGCCCGGCGCGGCAAACGCAAGGCCTCCGACGCCCGCCCTGCCTCCGGCCAGAAATCCGCCAGGTCCTCGTCCGATTCCCTGCGGCGGCTCGAAGACGGTGAGTCGGGTTACCGCGTCATCTACCGGCAGTTTTCGAAAACCCTCGTGGAGGACCACCACGAGTTCGAAGCCCTCCGCACGCTTCTCGCCTGCCAGAGCTCAAATCTGCAGGTGCAGTCCGTCGAGACGCTCACCGCCGGAGGCAAGCCGGGGGCGTGCCTGTTTTCAGCCCCCCCGACACCATGAACTTCGAACAATTCTGCACCCTGCTTGTCGTCGGCGCCCTCGCAGGCTGGCTGGCGGGCATCATCATGCAGCGCCGGGGATTTGGTTTG
>JAIYBI010000363.1 GCA_027488595.1 Opitutaceae bacterium
CGCTTCAGCTCGCCGCCGGCGCTTCGTCTCGCCGGCGAAGTTTTCGGACCCGCCGCAGGCAAAAAGGCCGGCCATCAGCGCTATACTCTCGATCTCGCCACCGACGCCCCCTTTCGCTTCCACGAGTTTCCCCTTGATCGGCTGACCGTGCGTATTGAGCGCAACAATACCGACATGGCCTTGCGCGGCATCCAGGCCGGCTTCGCGGACGGAACCGTGACCGGCGAGGCCATGATAAGCGGTCCCGCCGACGCACGGTGGCTTGCCTTCGACGCAACCCTGACGAACGCACCCACCGACAAGGTGCTGGCCCGGTGGCATGAGTTTCAGGGGGCCCGGGCAGCGTCGTCTAAAGACTCGGCCCTATCGCCACCCGAGCCGGCGCCAGCCCAGACCAAACTCCCGGGCGGCATGCTCGGCATCAGCCTTGTAGCAAACGGTCCGCTCGACGACCCCCTCGCCTTTTCGGGTAGCGGCACCGGTCGCGTCACCGGCGCGGATCTCGCCCGCATTAAACTCCTCGGCCTTTTCTCGGAGCTGCTCAATGGCCTGGGCTTGGGCTTCAGCACCCTCAAGCTCTCCGAGGCCGACGCCCGCTTCAATTTGAACCGACGGGTCATCTCGTTCGATCGCCTCTACCTCTCCGGTTCCGCCTCCCCCGTTGAGGCTCGTGGCAACTACACGCTGCCCGATGGCGACCTCGCGTTCAACGCCCGCGTCCTGCCCTTCGAGCAGAAAAGGGGCATCTTCAGCAACACCGCAGGCCTGGTGCTTGCTCCCTTAGCCAGCGCATTGGAAGTGGACCTTGCCGGCACCTTCGACAAACCGACGTGGACCTTCACCTACGGGCCGATGAAGCTTCTCCGCAAGATCGGCGGTCAATTCACCGCCCCTGCCCCCGTCCCGCCCAAACCGGAATCCTCCGCTTCGGATCCCGAGGCGCTTAAATCCCCTCGCGTCCCGCCCTCCCTGCCCTAGGAAAAGAACGCTTCTAACTTATGCAGCCAACCCCCAATCTGACGGACGACGCTTCTTTGTCCCGGCGCCTTGCCTTGGGTCTTGGCGCCGCGATCGCGTTCCTGGGCCTGCTGGTTCTTGCCGGGTGGTGGCTGCAACTGGACGTGTTGGTGTCCGGCGCAATCGAGCCCATTCCCATCAAGGCAAACGCGGGACTGTGCTACCTTCTTCTCGGGCTTTCCGTAGTTTTCATTCAACTACGCCGGGAAAGCTTGAGCTGGCTTGCGCTGCTGCCCGCTCTCATCGGCATGGTCACCTTGGTGGAGAGCATCGCCGGAATTGACCTTCATATTGATCAACTCCTCGCGAACGACTACCTCGCCAGCTCCGCCAGCTCCGCGCCCGGCCGGATGACTCCGCTGAATGCCTTTTTCATCAGCTTCGCCGGCCTGCTGCTCTCGCCCTTTCTCGCCCGCCGTCCCGCTCAGCGCGCCCTGATGTTGGCCATGCTTGGCTCGCTCGTCGCCGCCATTGGATGCGGAGGCATTCTCAGTCACATTCTGGGCATCTCCGGCAGCCTCGGTTGGGCCACCGGCGGTGCCATGTCATCTTATAAAGGCGCCGTTTTCCTGATCCTTGGCCTCGCCCTGATCGTCTGCGGCTGGCGCGCCCACCACTCAACCATTGAAGCCCCTCCGCCCTGGCTTCCCCTGCCCGTCGCATGCGCCTGTGTGGTGCTCACCCTGATTCTTTGGGGCGGCCTCAGGGAGCGTGAGGTATACTACTCGGCCGTCACCACCCAGACGACGATCAACAGTCTCGCCAGCGCAATCAGTCTGGAACTCGAGCGTCAGACCGCCAGCATGGACCGCTTGGCCCGAGCTTGGAGCGTGCTGGACGGACCGCAACCCGCCAAACGCACCCAGGACACGGCAAAGCTTCTCAAGGAGGCCACGGGCAGTTTGAGCATTTCCTGGCTCGACGCCACGGGCCGCCCCCTCCTCACACTGCCAGATTCCGATACCGCGGCCGCCCGTCGCCTCCACGCCGAGGAGCCGATTCGTGGCGACGCTCTCCGACAGGCCCGCTCCACCGGCCTGCCAGCCATGGCCGCCACGCTGACCTACGCGCCGGCCAACACCGGATTCGCAATCTACACCCCGATCCTCGCCGCATCCGGCCCAAGCGGATTCATCGCCGCCGATTTCAACTACACTCGTTTTTTTCTCTCCGTGGATCGCCGCCTGCGGGTGAGCGACCAACACGCCTACACCATCCAGATCGGCGGAAAATTGGCCTATGATTCCCGGCGCGCCAACTCACGCGGCGAGCTCAGAGACGCAGTCGAGGCCGGGTTTACGTTCTTTGATCGCCCGCTCCGCATCACGATCTCCCCGGCCAACGACCGTGAAGCCCTCACCCGCCGGCGCCTCCCCGAGGTCGCCCTCCTCACCGGCTTGGGCATCACGTTGTTCCTCACCCTCGCCGTCCACTTCGCCCGCGTCGCCCGTGTCCGCCAGCGCCACGCGGAGGAAACCAACGAGCAGCTCCGGGCCGAAGTCGAAGAACGCCGCCAGACCGAAGGCGCCCTGCGCGCTTCGCAATTTGCCGAACGCAAACTCTCCCTCGTCGCCGCCCGCACCGACAACCTCGTTGTGCTGGCCCGGCCCGACGGCGGCATTGATTGGATCAATGAAGCGTGCGGCCGCGTCCTTGGCTACACTCTCACCGAGGTTTACGGCCAGTCCGCCCTCAGCCTGCTGGCCGGCCACGACCCGGCCGCCGCCGCCCGCCTCACCCGGGCCATAGAAGACGGCAACCCGGCGGGCTGCGACCTCTCCTGCCGCGCCAAATCCGGCCGCCAATACGACCTCCACGTTGACCTCCAGCCCGTCTACGCCGGCGGCGGCGATCTTGAGACTCTGATCTTCCTAGCCTCGGACATCACCCAGCGCGTCGAAGCCGAGCGTGAACTCCGCCGCGCCAAGATCGAAGCCGACGCCGCCTCCCGCGCCAAAAGCGATTTCCTCGCGTCCATGTCGCACGAGATTCGCACCCCCATGAATGGCGTCATCGGCATGACCAGCCTGCTGCTCCACACCGAGCTCACCCACGAGCAGCGAGACTCCGTCAACACCATCCGCCAATCCGGCGAGACACTGCTCACCGTCATCAACGACATTCTCGACTTCTCCAAGATCGAGGCCGGCAAACTTGAGGTCGAGACCATCCCCTTCGATCTCAACTCCTGCATCGAAGATACCATCGAGCTCTTCACTGGGCTCGCCGCCTCGCGCGGGCTTGAACTCGCCTACCGCGTGGACCCGTCCCTGCCGACGATGATCCAGGGCGACCCGACCCGCCTCCGCCAGATTCTCGCCAACCTGCTCAACAACGCCCTCAAGTTCACCCACAAGGGCTCCGTATCGGTGGAGCTGATACCGGATGACACCCAACCCGGCACCCTGCTTTGCCGCGTGCGCGACACCGGCATCGGCATCCCCCCCGAGCGCGTGGACCGGCTCTTCAAGCCCTTCTCCCAGGTGGACTCCTCCACCACCCGCAAATACGGCGGCACCGGCCTCGGCCTCGCCATCTGCCATCGCCTGACCCAGCTCCTCGGCGGCGAGATGGAAGTCACCAGCCTCGAAGGCGAAGGCTCCACCTTCAGCTTCACCCTGCCCCTCGTCCCCGCCGCCGGCTCCGTCGCCGCGCCTCCCCCCCGCGCCACCGTCTCCCTCGGCAAACGCCCGACCACCCTTCTGCTCGACGCCCATCCGCTCAACCGTCGCCGCCTCTCGGAGCTGCTCACCACCCAGCTCGGCCCCGTCCTGGCCGCCGAAACCCCCGAAGACATCCCCGCCCTGCTTTCCATCGGCCGCCCGACCTTCGCCTTCGTTATCTTCGACACCGCCTGGCTGCCCGCTGCCGAAAAGCTCGGCGTGCTCGCCTCTCTGCAAAAACTTGGCGTGCCCGTGCTCTGGCTCCATCCGCCCAGCCTCGACCCCGCCGCCCTCCCCGCTCTCGGCGGCCTGCGCACCTCGGCCACCATTCGCCCCACGCGCAACCACATCGTTGTCGCCGCGCTCAAGCGCCTTCTCGCTCCCGAAAGCAACACTCCCGCCCCGGCCGCGACTCCGGCCAAGCCCTCCATCGAAAACCTCGCCGCGACCCTTCCGCTCCGGGTCCTTCTCGTCGAGGATAACATGGTCAACCAAAAGGTCGCGCTCCGCTTTCTGGATCGTCTCGGCTACAAGGCCGAAGCGGTGGACAACGGCCTCAAGGCCGTCCACGCCATCGAAGCCAAGCCCTACGATCTCGTCTTCATGGACCTGCAGATGCCGGAAATGGACGGCTTCACCGCCGCCCGGGAGATTCGCCAGCGACTCCCGGCCGAGAAACAGCCCGTTATCATCGCGCTCACCGCCAATGCCCTCCAAGGAGATCGCGACGCCTGCACCGCCGCCGGCATGGACGACTTCGTCAGCAAGCCCATCAAACTCGACGACATCGCCCAGGCGATCCAACGCCAGTTCAGCCCGGGCTAAGCGCACGGCGCAAGGCGGCTTGTTTCAGGTTTCAGGGTGGACCCGACCGGCATCCGGGGTTTGCACCCTTTCGGAAAACATCTGGCGTAAGCGAGCGGCCCGGCGATCAATGCGCAAGCCCTCGTCCCTTGATTCCCGCACGCGGGATTTGTCATTTGCCAAGTCCGATCGGCTCTCTACGTTCTTCGGCTCCATGTTATCGTTTCTGTTCAAGCCATTTGCTGGCCGCCACTACCGCAAATTCATCGAAAAGGCCCGTCCTGTCGTTGCGCGCATCAATGAATTGGATGCGGAGTATCGCACCCTCAGCGACGAGGCGCTGCGGGCCAAGACTGCGGAATTCAAGGCCCGCGTGGCGGAAGCCAAGGACAAGCATGCGGCGCTGGAAGCCGTCCTGCCGGAAGCCTTCGCAGCCGTGAAAAACGCCGCCCGACGCCTCGTCGGCACCCGCGCTCTCGTTTGCGGACAGGAACTGGAGTGGAACATGGTCCATTTCGACGTGCAGCTCATCGGCGGCATGGCGCTCCACCAAGGCCGCATCTCCGAGATGGCCACCGGCGAAGGCAAGACGCTCGTCGCCACCTGCGCGCTCTACCTGAACGCCTTGGCCAACCGCAATGCCCAGCTCGTCACCGTAAACGACTACCTCGCCCGTCGTGACTCCGAATGGATGGGACACCTTTACCGCTTTCTCGGGCTCACGGTCGGCTGCATCCAGCAACAGATGGCCTCCGATGTGCGTCGCGAAATGTATGCGTGCGACATCACCTACGGCACCGCGTCCGAGTTCGGTTTCGACTACCTGCGCGACAACGGCATGGCCACGCGCAAAGAGGACCAGGTTCAACGCGACCACTGGTTCTGCATCGTGGACGAAATTGACTCCATCCTCGTGGACGAAGCCCGCACGCCGCTGATCATTTCCGGCCCCGCCCAGATCGAGCGCGAACAACCCTTCACCCGTCTGTTGCCGTCCGTGCAAAAGCTGGTGGGCGAGCAACTCCGCCTCTGCAACAGCTTCGTGGCCGAGGCGAAGGCCCTCCTCGAAAAGACCCCGCTCAGCCCCGACGACCGCGCGCAGGCTGCCTCGCGCATGCTCCAGGTGAAGATCGGCAACCCGAAGAACAAACTCCTGCTGCGTCTCATGGAGACCCCGGAGTGGAGAAAGCTGCTCGATAAAACCGAGATCGAATACCAATCCGACTTCCAGAAGACCGAGTATTACAAACTCAAGGAGGACCTGTTCTACTCGATTGACGAGAAACAGCATCAGGCCGACCTCACCGAAAAAGGCCGCGTGCTTCTGCGCCCCGATAACCCGGACGCCTTCATGCTGCCCGACCTCGCGACGCAGTTCAGCGATCTTGAGCGCGACAGCGCTGTCACCCCCGAGGAAAAAGAGGCCAAGCGCGCCGCCGCGCAGCAGGACTTCGCGGCAGTTTCCGAAGACATCCATGCCATCTCTCAGCTTCTGCGCGCGTTCTCCCTCTACGAGCGCGACGTGCAATACGTCGTCCAAGAAGGCAAAGTGATGATCGTGGATGAGAACACCGGTCGCGTCATGCCCGGCCGCCGCTGGTCAGACGGCCTCCATCAAGCCGTCGAGGCCAAGGAGAACGTCACCATCGAACGCGAGACCCGCACCTACGCGACCGTCACGATTCAGAACTATTTCCGCCTCTACGAGAAACTCGCGGGCATGACCGGCACCGCCGAGACCGAGGCCACCGAGTTCCACGACATCTACAAGCTCACCGTGCAGGTGGTGCCCACGCATCGTCCCTGCATCCGCATAGACAAAAACGACTCCATCTTCAAAACCCGCCGCGATAAGTTCAACGCCGTGGTGAAGGAGATCGAGGCGGCCAACAAACGCGGCCAGCCCGTGCTGGTCGGCACCGTCTCCGTCGCGTCCTCCGAGGTGCTCTCGCGCATGTTGAAGCGCGCCGGCATCATTCACACCGTGTTGAATGCGAAGTTTCACCAGCAGGAAGCGGAGATCGTCGCACGCGCGGGCCAGCGCGGCGGCGTCACCATCGCGACCAACATGGCGGGCCGCGGCACCGACATCAAACTCGGCGAAGGCGTGCGCGAGCTGGGCGGCCTCTATGTGATCGGCACCGAGCGCCACGAATCACGCCGTATTGACCGCCAGTTGCGCGGGCGTTGCTCGCGTCAGGGCGACCCCGGCTTGACCAAGTTCTTCCTCTCGCTGGAAGACGACCTGATGCGGCTCTTCCTGCAGGGCAACCTCGCCTCACGCATGATGGAAGGCTCGATGAAGGACGGCGAGGAGCTGGAGCACCCCTGGCTGAATCGCTCGATCGAGAGCGCCCAGAAAAAAGTGGAGCAGCAGAACTTTTCGCAGCGTAAACG
>JAIYBI010000570.1 GCA_027488595.1 Opitutaceae bacterium
CCTCACCGCCGGCCTCCGCCGCCACGCCACCCCGCTCCCGGCAAAGTGTAACCAAATTGGTTACACTTTGCCGGAGGCCGCAGCGGGCGCGCCTGCGTCCCACCCGGCGTCGGAAGCGGGATTCGCCCCTGCCGACCACGATCACGCGCCGTCCGACTGGTTCACGCGGCTCTACCACCGCATCATGGATCCCCTGCTGAACTCCGCCGCCTGGCGCTGGACCTTCCTCGGCGGCATCGTCGCCCTCCTCTTCGGCTCAGTCGCCTTCGTGCTCACCGGCGCCGTCACGATCAAGATGCTGCCCTTCGACAACAAGTCGGAGTTCCAAGTCATCCTCAACACGCCCGAGGGCACCACTCTCGAACAGACCACCCGCATCGCCCAGGAAATGGCCGCCGCCCTCCGAACCCAGCCCGAGGTGCGCGACTACCAGATCTACGCCGGCACCGCCTCGCCGTTTAACTTCAACGGTCTCGTGCGCCACTACTTCATGCGGCGCGGCCCCAACGTCGCCGACATCCAGGTCAACCTCGTGCCCAAGGGCGATCGCTCCGACCAGAGCCACGCCATCGCCAAACGCACCCGCGCCCTCGTCGCCCCCATCGCCGCCCGCTACGGCGCGGCCGTCGCCGTCGCCGAGGTCCCGCCCGGCCCGCCCGTGCTCCAATCCATCGTCGCCGAGATCTACGGTCCCGACGAAACCCAGCGCCTCGCCCTCGCCCGCGAGGTCCGCACCTTGATGGAGAAAACCAAGGGCGTCGTGGACATCGATTGGTATGTCGAGGCCGACCAGCCCAAAACCCGCTACGTCGTAGACCAGGAAAAGGCCGCTCACCACGGCATCACCCAGGCCGACATCGCCCGCACCCTCGCCCTCGGCGCCCAGGGCGTATCCATAGACTTGTTACACTTGCCCGCCGAGCGCGAGGACGTGCCGATCCTCCTCGAACTCTCCCCCGCCGCCCGCGCCGATCCCGCCGCGCTGCTCGCCCTCGGCGTGCGTTCCTCCACCCGCCCCGACGCCCCGGCCATCGCGCTCTCCGAGCTGGTCACGCTCCGCACCGAAATCGGACCACGCTCGCTCTACCGCAAGAACCTCAAACCCGTCACCTACGTCACCGCCGACGTGGCAGGTGAGATCGAGAGCCCCGCTTACGCGATGATCCCGATGCACCTCGCCTTGATGAAGCTCGACGCCCGCCGCTTCGGCGGCGGCTCCGCCACGCTGCCCATCACGCACCTCGACGTGCCGGACGACGACCTCGGACCTTCCCTTAAATGGGACGGCGAGTGGCACGTCACCCTAGAGATTTTCCGCGACCTCGGCCTGGCCTTCGCCGCCGTGCTGGTGCTCATCGCCATGCTCATGGTCGGCTGGTTCAAGAGCTACATCACGCCGCTGGTCGTCATGGCCGCCATCCCTTTTTCCCTCATCGGCATCCTGCCTGCGCACTGGGCGCTGGGCGCGTTTTTCACCGCCACTTCGATGATCGGCTTCATGGCCGGAGCGGGCATCGTAGTGCGAAACTCCATCATCCTCGTGGACTTCATCGAACTGCGCCGCGCCCACGGCCTGCCCTTGCGTGAAGCGGTGGTCGAGGCCGGCGCGGTGCGTTTCCGCCCCATGCTGCTGACCGCGCTCGCGGTCATCGTCGGCGCGAGCGTGATCCTCGCCGACCCGATTTTTCAAGGCCTCGCGATCAGCCTCATGTTTGGCGAGATCGCGTCGCTGCTCATCAGTCGCATGGCTGTGCCCGTGCTCTACTACATGGCCAAACAGCGCTCTGCTTCCACCAGCGCCGCTTGGACCACCTCCCTTTCTTCCCATAAAAACAAACATCGGTTCCGTTGATCGTATCATCCGCGTCATTATCGGCCTCGCCCTCCTTGGCGCAGGCCTCGCCTACCACTCGTGGTTGGGCCTTATCGGCCTTGTGCCGCTGCTCACCGCTGTGGTGCGTTTCTGCCCAGCCTACCTTCCTTTCGGCCTGAGCACCTGCTCCAATCCCGCGCCGAAAAAGTAACCCTCCGGGCCTCGCGCCCCGTCCGCTCCCTCGCTTCCTTCACATCATGAAATTCCTTCTCATCGCCGCCGTCGTCTTCGCTGTCCTGTTTATCGGACAACGCCTGCTTGCGGGCGATGTCATCAGTCCCGAGGATGCCGCCCGTCGTGTAGCCGCCGGCACCGCCATCCTGATTGACGTGCGCGAGCCCGGCGAGTGGCGCGATGGCGTGGTCACCGGCGCGCTGCTTCTTCCGTTGAGCGACCTGAGCGGCGAGCGCGCAAAGTGGAAGCCGGTCCCTCGACGCCAACCGCGACAAGGAGTTCATCGTCTACTGCCGCTCCGGCAACCGCTCGGGCCAAGCCGTTCGAATCCTCACCGGAGAAAAACTCAAAGCCGCGAACGCCGGCGGTTTCTCCGCATGGAAATCCGCCGGTCAACCCGTGCGCACCCCCTGAGCACCGCCTGATGCCTAAGCCGGCGGCTGTGCTTGTGACCATTCCGCAAAACGGATTGGATTCCCGCATGGTCATAGAACAGGCACCGATGGAAGACGAGCTGGGCGACGTGCTGGAAAAGGCGCTCGTCCACGCCTGCCTCACGCCCGATTCACTCGCCTCCTGCACCGGCATAGACGCCGAACGCATTCGCGACGCCATAGACTACCGTTACGATTTCACGGCGGACGAGCTCCGCCGCATCGCCCTCGCCCTCTCGCTGAACGTCACCGGCGTCGAGGCCATTGCCAGCGCTCGCTATCCGCTTCCCGTGATCGCGGGACTGCCTTTTTGCCTGCATCCGCTGCGCTCACCCCACGGTATCGGCACCGCCAACGCCTACCTCGTGAGCGACTGCCGCGGAGGCTCCGGCGTGCTCTTCGACACCGGCCCCGACCCCGAACGCCTGCGCCGCATGTGGCCCGCCGGTATCACCCGGATCGCCGCGATTTTTCTTACCCATGTCGAATCTGAACACGTCGGCGCGCTTGCCGAGGTGCAACGCCTCTTCGGGCCCGCCCCCGTCTTCGCTCCGGCAGGCGCACGGTTCCCCGGAGCCGCCGGCCTAGGAGATGGCGCGCGCATGGAGTGCGGCGGCTACCAGATTGAGGCCCTCGCCACCCCCGGCCACGCCGAGGCGCACAACTCCTACCTCGTTCGCGCCCCCGGCGCCCTACACGCAAGTCCGCTGCTCATCAGCGGCGATCTACTCTTTGCCGGTTCGGTCGGGGGAGCTTTCTTCTGCGGCAACCGCCTGCGCGAGCAGGTCGGCCGACTGCTCACCCAACTCCCCCCTGCCACCATCGTCGCGCCCGGCCACGGTCCGCTCACCACTCTCGCCCACGAGCGCATCTTCAATCCCTTCGCCGCCGCCTGACGCCCCATGCCCGCCGAATCATCCTCGCCCAATTCTCCCCTCAAGCTCTGGTTCGACGAGGCCCGCTACCGCCACCTCGCCGATTCTCTCACGCAACTCAGCCCGCGCTTTGATCGCGCCCGTTTTCTCGCGCTCACCCTCGACAACCTCGCCCAACGCGAGCTGCTCGACCGCCTCCACCAGACCGCCCTCGCCTTCGCCGCCACCTTGCCCGGCGACTACCCCGCGCAACTCGCCGTGCTCCGCGAACTCGCGCCGCGCATCGGCCATAACTTTGTCGCGATCTGCCTCTCCGATTTTGTCGCCCGCGAGGGTCTCGCCCCCGCCCACTTCGAACGCTCACTCGAAGCCCTCAAGTTCTTCACCCCTTTCGGCTCCGCCGAATTCGCCGTCCGCCCCTTCCTCGTGCAGGACCTGCCCCGCACTCTTGCCGTGATGGAAATCTGGAGCCGCGACCCCGACGAGCACGTGCGCCGCCTCGCCAGCGAAGGCTCCCGCCCCCGCCTCCCCTGGGGCCAGCGCCTGGCCACCCTCGTTGACGACCCGTCTCCCACCGCGCCCATCCTGGAACAACTCAAGGCCGACCCATCCCTCTACGTCCGCAAATCCGTCGCCAACCACCTCAACGACATCACCAAGGACCACCCCGCCTGGGTCATCACCCGCGTCACCGCCTGGGACCGCACCCACCCCGGCACCGCGTGGATCGTCCGCCACGCGCTGCGTTCGCTCATCAAGGCCGCACACCCGCCCGCTCTCGCCCTGCTCGGCGTCGGCGCGGCGCCGAAGCTGGAGGTCACGCGCTTCGCTGCATCGCCCGTCCGTATCAATCTAGGGGATACAGTGAAATTTGCCGCCACGCTCCTCTCCACCTCGTCGCGCACGCAACGCCTCGCGGTGGACTACGTGCTCCACTACGCCCGGCCCGGCAAGGCCGCC
>JAIYBI010000430.1 GCA_027488595.1 Opitutaceae bacterium
CCGGCTGGGACCCCTATCAAAACATTCCTGAAACCACCCGCCGCGGCGTCGAATACATCCGCTCCCGCAAGGACGCCAAGGAGCCGTTCTTCCTCTACTTCGCCTATCCTTCGCCTCACGAACCCATCATCCCGAACGACGAGTTCGACGGCAAATCCGCCGCCGGCGCTTACGGCGATTCCGTCTATGAGACCGATGACTCGGTCGGCAAACTCCTCGCCGCGCTCGAGGAATCCGGACTTACCGATAACACCCTCATTATCTTCACCGCCGACAACGGCCCCGAGTGGTTTGCCTACGCCCGCGACGCCAGGTTCGGCCACTGGTCTTCCGCTCCCCTGCGCGGTGCCAAACGCGATCTCTACGAGGGCGGCCACCGCTTGCCGTTCATCGTCAAATGGCCCGGCGTCACCGCCCCCGGTCGCGTCTCCGATGCCCTCGTCTCTCAGATTGACCTGATGGCCACCCTCGCCGCCGCCACCGGCTACGTCCTCCCGGCAAACGCCGCCGAAGATTCGCACGATCTCCTGCCGCTGCTCCACTCCGAGGTCCCTGCCATCCGCACCACCCACGTTCACAACACCTACGAAAAAGCCTGGGCCATCCGCCACGGCGACTGGCTCCTCATCGAGGCCAAGACCGGCTACAACTCCACCCGCGATTCAAAATGGGAAACCCGCCACGGCTACCCAGCCGATGACGACCTGCCCGTCGAGCTCTACGATCTAAGCAAAGACCTCGCGCAAAAACACAACCTCGCCGCCACCCACCCCGAGCGCGTCACCGAGCTCAGCGCCCTCATGAAAAAAATCCGCACCCAAGGCCACTCCGCCCCGCGCCTCCAAACTCTCTCCACCACCATGAAAGCATCAAATCCCTTCGTCCGCCATATGTTCACCGCCGATCCTTCGGCCCGCGTTTTTGACGGTCGTCTCTACGTTTACACGTCTCACGACCTGGATAATGCCGTCGGCTACGACATGGTGGACTGGTGGCTTTTCTCGACGGATGACATGGTCACGTGGAAAGACCACGGTGCGGTCTTCACCCTGAAGGATTTCACCTGGGCCGAGAAGAAGGCCTGGGCGCCCGATGCCATCGCCGCCAATGGGAAATACTACCTCTTTCTTCCCACCGATCAAAGTAAGATCGGTGTCGCCGTATCCGATAAACCTTACGGCCCTTTTGTGGACGCCATCGGCGCCCCGCTGATTGACAACGCCGTCATGCCCGAGGCGGGAGTCGAGCCGATCGACCCCGCCATTCTCGTGGATGACGACGGCACCACCTGGCTCTACTTTGGCTGCCGCCAACCCATGGTGGCGAAGCTCGATCCCTCGCTCACCAAGCTGGCCGGCCCCCTGCAGAAACTGGTCATCCTCACCCCGTCAGGCGAGCCCGTGCCGCAAGCGCTGCCCGGAAAAGACCCGCAGTTACCCGCAGGCTACGGCGAGGGCCCTTCGATGTTCAAACGCGATGGCCGTTACTATTTTGTCTACTCCAACGGCTGGGCCAAAGACACCACGCTCGTCTATGCCATCGGAGCATCCCCGACCGGCCCCTTCACCTATCAAGGCCGGGTCATGCAGCCCGTCGCCTGCAGCACTCACCACGGCATGGTCGGCGAGTTCAAAGGCAAGTGGTATGTCTTTTACCACACTGCTGAAATCTCCGGCGGCAACGGCTACCGCCGCTCGGTCTGTGTGGACGAGCTCACCTTCGACGCCGACGGCCGAATCATCCCCGTCACGGCCACTTCCGCCGCGCACGTGGCTTCTGCCTCCTCCCCTTAAACCCATCCTGTTCCCGATGAAACCCTGCCTCTTGCTTCTCTCCATCCTCGCGTTTCCACACCTCCCGCTTCCAGCCGCGCCCAGCGAGCCCGCCGCCGTCGCACCAGAGGTCGACGCTTCCGTTGTTCCCGAGTGCCAGGCGCGCGGCGGCTTGCCCAACTTCTTCGCCAAACTCGCGGCCGGCGGCCCCGTGCGCATCGCCTACCTCGGCGGCAGCATCACCGAGGCCTGGGGCTGGCGCGACTTCTCCCGCGACTGGTTTGCCAGGCAATATCCGCAAGCCCAGATCAGCCAGATCCGCGCCACCATCTCCGGCACCGGCGGCGAATTTGGCGCCTGCCGCCTCCAGGAACACGTGCTGCGCCACGACCCCGATCTCGTTTTCGTTGAGTTTGCGGTCAACGGCACCGGCGCCACCACCCAGCGCTCCATCCGCTCGGTTGAGGGCATCATCCGGCAGGTGCGCCGCCACGATCCAAACGCCGAGGTCTGCCTCGTTTTTACCCTCTCCAGCGGCATGGTTAAGGGCCTGCAGGAAGGCCGCTCGCCACGCGTCGTCACTGACATGAAGACCGTCGCCGATCACTACGCCATCCCCACCATTGATTTCGGCCCCGGGGTGGTTCGCCTCTTGAAGGAAGGAAAACTCGTTTTCAAAGGCGCCGCCCCGGCCAAGGATGCGCCGCCCCAAACCCCGATCGTATTCAGCAGCGACGGCACCCACCCCCTCGATGCCGGGCACCGCCTCTACCTCGATGCCATTGTGCGTTCCGTGCCCGCGCTCCAGTCCGCCGGACGACCCGGGCCGCACTCTATGCCCTCTGCGCTCGATGCGGATAGCTGGGACCCCGCGTCTTTGGTCGCACTCGATGCGCCCGGAGTGACCCGCAGCGCAGGCTGGCAAAAAATCGAGCCACCCGACGGCACCGAACAACGCCAGCGCATCAGCCAGTATTTCCCCGGCGTCTGGGCTGCCTCGGCTCCGGGAGACACCGTGGAATTCGCCTTCGAGGGCGTCGGCTTCGGCCTATCCGGTTTTCGCGGCCCGTCCGCCGGCTTGTTTCGCGTGACCGTTGATAACCGGCCCCCGCAGACCGCCACTTTCTTCGACTCCTACTCCTACGCCGGCAGGGTCAGCCACAAGGCCTGGTTTTATCCCGACGATCTGCCGCGCGGAAAACACCGCGTGAAAATCGAGTTCCTGGCGGAGCTACCTGACCACGCCGCCATCCTCAAAAAGGAGGGCCTCGCCTTCAAAAAACCCGACGCCGCTCCGACGCCGGTTTTCCACCTCGCCGCCATCCTCCTCGCCGGCGCCCTGGTTCCTTAGCCATTTCCCATGAAAACTCGCCTCCACCTCGGCCTGGTCCTGCTTGCCCTCCCGCTCTTCACCGGCTCGGCCTTCGCTGCGCCCGTCGCCAGTCTTCCCGATTCCCCTTCGCCCGACCTCCAGGCCAAACGGCCGAAATTCAGCAGCAAGATCCATATCCCGGTTAAACTCGCCGCTGACGTGACGTCGCTTCCCCCGACCGGCTACGAGCTGGTGTTTTCCGACGAATTCAACGGCGACACTATTGACACACAAAAGTGGGGCTTCCGCCTTGAGAGCAAGATGCTCAGCACTCAGCAGCGGGAGAATATCTCGGTAAAGGACGGCAACCTCGAAATCGCCCTGCGCAAGGAATCCGTGCGCGGCAAAGACTACACCGGCGGCGGAGTGATCAGTCGGGAGACTTTTGTTTACGGCTACTACGAAGCCCGCTTCAGGACGCCGCCCGCCGAGGGCTGGCACACTGCGTTCTGGGCCATGAGAAAAAACTTCCCCGACCAGCCTCCCGGACCGCCCGCCCTGCTCGAACTGGACTTCTGCGAGCAGGACGGGGGCGATCCCCATTTCTATAGCTTCGGAGTCATAAACCAGTCCCGCTACCACCAGAAAAAGAACCGCCAGTCTTGGAATGCGGGCCGCTGGGTGATCGAGGACGCGCCCGACACCTCGGCGTCTTTCAATGTGTGGTCCTGCGAGTTCACGCCGGAGGTCACCCGATTCTATTTCAACGGGAGACTGACCAAGGAGCTGAGCTCCGCGGGATTTCCCCATGATCCGATGAGTGTTTGGTTCAGCGTCATTGCCAGCAAGTTGAAGGGCGACCGCTGGGTGGATGAATCGAAGCTGCCGAATGCCGTCCTCTGCGACTACGTCCGCGTGTATCAACATCCCAAATACCGTGAGGCCGAGGCCGCAGTGCGCGCCGCAGTGCTCCTCCCGCTGCCGCCCTTGGAAAATTCCAAGGCCAAACCCGCCGGGCCGAAACTCGAAGACCTGAACTGAAGTCAAGGGCGCCCGTTCACCCGTTACCCCGATCAAAACCATGACCATCCCGCACAAGCCCCGACTGTTTCCGGCGCTTCTCGCTTTCCTTTGCCTCGCCTTCCCAGCCTCGGCGGCCAACGAGAATCTAGCCGGCGCGGCGAGCATCCAAGCCAGCAGCACCGCTGCCAACCGCAAGGCGGCGGCAGCGGCGGATGGAGTCGTCTCCGACGATTCGCGCTGGCTGGCGGCGGCGGATGATGCCGCGCCGTGGATTGAACTGACCTTTCCCAAGCCGGTGAAG
>JAIYBI010000188.1 GCA_027488595.1 Opitutaceae bacterium
ACGCTGATGCGGGAACCGACGGGGCCGCGATTGGTTTCGAGGGACATCACGTAGCGGCTGACGATGCGGGCGCGGACGACGTCAATGTAGTCCTGGCGGCGGCGGATGAGGCCGTTGTTCTCCACGCTGTAATCAATGACGTAGTAGTAGGCGACCTCGTCGCGACCGGCGGGGAGTTTGAATTCGTATTCGAAGACACCCTTGCCGAGCGAGCCGCTCTCCATCTTGTGGGTCTGGCCATCAATGACGATGGTGGCGCTGATGCTGTCGCGGATGACGTGGGTGGACTTGGGCTTCACGTTCACGGCGAAGGTGTAGATGCGCGAGGGATTCTCGGGCAGAACCTTCGGCGTGAGGTTGGTGACTTGCAGTTCGCAACCGGCGAGCAACGCCAGGGTGGCGGCGCAAAACACGGCGCGGAGGAGACGAGGCAGGGTGAAACGAGTGGAAGTGTGCATCGAGATTTGGGTGTCCAATGAGGCGGGGAACCAACATGGATGGGCGTCGAATGGCAATGAGCGAAATTGAGTCCCCCGTATCCGCCGCGTTTTTACACAGCCCGCTTGGCCTTTACGTGCACGTGCCCTTTTGCGCGAGCACGTGTGATTTTTGCGCGTTTTACCAGACGACACCGACCCGGGCCGGGGTGGTTTCCTATTTGGATACAGTGGGCGCGGAGCTGAAACTGGCGGGCCTGCGCAAGCGGGTTTCGACCGTGTTTTGGGGTGGAGGCACGCCCGGCCTGCTGGCTCCGGAAGACTTGCGCACCCTTGGCGAAACCGTGCTGGCGGCCTGCGGCGGTCAGCCGGCGGAGTGGACGGTGGAGCTTGCCCCCGCGTCGGTGACGGACGCACGGCTGGCGGTTTTGAAGGAGCTCGGGGTGACCCGGGTGTCGCTCGGCGTGCAGAGTTTTTCCCCTGAATTGCTCGATGGCCTTGGCCGCCAGCACACCCGCGAGCAAGTGCTGCGCGCCTACGAACGCGTGCGTGCGGCGGAGTTTTCCAGCGTTAACCTCGACCTGATGTTCTCCCTGCCGGGGCAGGATGCGGCGGCGTGGGAGCTCGATTTACAAACCGCCATCGCGCTGGCTCCGGACCACCTCTCGACCTACTGCCTGACCTTTGAGGAGGATACGAAGCTCTGGGTGAAACTCTCGAAAGGTCAGGTGAAGCTCGACCCCGAGCACGAGGCCAAGCTCTACGAGCGCACCTGGGATACGTTGGCGGAGGCGGGCTACGCGCAGTATGAGGTTTCGAACTTCGCCCGGCCCGGGCACATCTGTAACCATAATCTCAATACGTGGCGCATGCACGAGTGGGCCGGCATCGGCCCCTCGGCGGCGGGCCAGCACGACGGCGTGCGAGGGGGGAATACCGCCGACTTGGAAAAATGGATCGCGGGCGTGGCGCGCGGCGAACGCATGACCGAGGACCGCGTGCAACTCACGGCCTCGCTGCTGGTCGAGGACGCTATGGTGTTTGGTCTGCGCCTCAACGAAGGCGTGGACGTGGCAGTGCTGCGCGCACGATTCCCGGCGGCGGGCTGGGCGGAGTTGGAGACGACGCTGACGCGGCTGGAAGAGCAGGGCCTGCTGGAACGGGCCGGTGGCGGTGCCGTGGTGAAACTCACGCGCCGCGGACGCCTGCTGGCCGATTCGGTGGGTAGCGAGTTGGTCGGGATGTTGACCGAGGTTTGAACACTCGCGCTTAGGCCGTGATGCTTTCCAGCGAGCAGCCGTCGGCGTCGGGCGTCTCGCAATTCGGGCGGGCTACCACTCCGGCGTAGGGCTCGTCGGCGAAAGCCGTGTCGCCGCGCGCGAGCAGATGCTCGTCGCACACCGCGAACAACTGCGCGGCCGAGGCGGTGCGACGCATGGCGTGGAGAAAAGCCCCCTCGGGGTCCACGGACTGGCCGACGAAGTTGAGGTATTTCTTCATCTTGTTCACGTGGGCGAGCTCGGGGATGCCCTCGTGCCAGGTGCTGGCGAAGAGGTCGGTGATGTAGGCGTGCACATCGCGCAGCGTCGGAGCGAAGACGGCCTCGCCCGCGAGTTTTTGGCGGATCTGGCGAAAGATCCACGGATTGCGGATCGCATGACGCCCGACCATCAAGCCGGCCGCACCGGTCTCGGCGAGGATGCGAACGGCAGCGTTTGCCGAGGTGACGTTGCCGTTGGCGATGACGGGGCAGGGGACGGAGCGCACTGCGCGGGCGATCTCGGGGTAGCGCACCTCGCTGCGATACATCTCCTTCACGGTGCGGCCATGGACGACGAGCAAATCAACCCGATGGCGCGCGACCGAGGCGAGGATGGCCTCGAAGTTACGCGTATCCTCGAAGCCGATACGCATCTTGACCGTGAACAAGCCCGGGCAGGCGGCGCGCATGGCCTCGATGATGGCGTCCACGTGGGCGGGATCACGGAGCAGGCCGCCGCCGACGTTTTTCTTGTAAACCTTGGGGGCGGGACAGCCGAGGTTGAGGTCAATGCCGGCGACGGGATGGCGCAGCAGTTCGGCGATGGTGCGGGTGATGTGCGGGATCTCTTCACCGATGAGCTGCGCGAAGACCGGCCGGCCGGTGCGGTTTTCGTCAATGGAGCGGACGATGTGTTTTTCCGGGCGGGACTGGGCGTGGACGCGTAAAAACTCGGTGACGAAGTAGTCGGGCGCGCCATGCCGTGCGCTGAGGGCCATGAACGCGAGATCGGTGACATCCTGCATCGGCGCAAGCGCGAGCATAGGCGCGTCGAGGCGAACGGTCGGAGTCTGGAGGAAAGCGGGCACGGGGTGATACGGGAGCGGTAAATGCGCCAAGTGCGAGCCGGGAATCGGGTGTGGTCCTCGGCTTAGACCGCCGACTCACGAGCGGACATGCAGGCCGTGTCGGTGTGGCCAATCCGAAAAATGACGGGACACAGCCTGCTAGCGGCCCGCCGGCGACGAGCCGATGAGAAGCACGATGAACTCATCATCCACCCCTACCCAGGCGATCCAGCTGGGATGCCCGTCCAGGGTGCTGCTGCCGGCCTCATAAACGTAAAGGCGCAACGAGCGGTCCTCGGGATCGTCAAAGGTGTCGTTGGCCGCAGCCAGAAAATCGAGATCGAGGGTGAGGTCCGAGCCGGGCGGAAAACTCTCCTGCAACCAAACCAAGGCGGCGGCGGCGTCAGGCTGCGCGATGAGGTCGGCCGTTACGGAGTGCGTTGCCGATGCTGCACCGGCGGCCGGCGCAGCGACCAACGGGGCCGTGCCGACGTAGCCAGAAAGCAAGGCGAGGAGGAGGAGCAGCGAGGGGAGTTTCATCACCGGAAAAAAGGAAGACGTCGGAATGGGGATTTGGGTTACAGGCTTTGTCGGGAGGCGAATGGGGTGGCGGGATGGAGCCCTTTTCAGGTTTCTCAGTTAACAAGTATCAGCCAACGACGCCATGGATCGGTTGCCGACTGTAACATTTTTCCTTCGCTGCCGTAGCACAGGTTAACATGCACCTCTCCGCTCCGCACCTCGTCCCCGTCCTCTCGCGCCCCCTCGCCCCCGCCTGCTCCCGTCCTTCGCCCCGCCGCTTCGTCGCCCTCGCCCGGCGCG
>JAIYBI010000157.1 GCA_027488595.1 Opitutaceae bacterium
CATCGAGACGCCATCGCCGCATTTCTCCAACACTGGAAGAGCCGCCGCGTGCCCCGCTCCGCCATCGCCCATCTCGACACTCCGGTGAAAGAAGCCGCCCGCCTCGCCTTCATGGCCGAGGTCGTTGCCTCATTCCCAAAAAAATCTATCCCTGCCGTGAAACCCGAAGGCCATTCGCGATGATCCCTCCAGACTCGTCCGGAAGTTTCTTAATTACCAAGATTGAAAGATCAAAAATTGGATGGTTTGCCTTCGGTCTTCTGGCTGCCTGCGGCCTGCTTTTTGTCCGCAATCCATACGTCGTCCTCGCGCCCCAATTCTGGCACGAAGACGCCCTCATTTTCCTCAACGAGGAACGCACGTTGGGCCTATCGGCGATCGTTCATCCCTACGCCGGCTACCTTCACACCTACCAACGCCTAATCGCCGCGCTCGCCGGTTACCTCCCACTTAAAATCACGCCGCTTGTGTTTCTTGTGGGCGCGTATCTGGGCTGGCTGGCAACCTCGGCCTTGGTGCTGACTTCTCCGCTTTTCGCCAATGTTCGGTGGGCCTTGCTCGCCGTGATCGCTGGCATTGCCGTTCCGCACAGCGGCGAGGTCATGGTCAATCTAACCAACGTCCACTGGATTCTTGCGACCGGACTCGCGCTCCTGCTTGCCGAACCCGTCGGCCAACGCCGCGCCAGTCTCTTGGTCCTCGCGTATGCCTTGCTTGCCGGCCTCAGCGGCGCTTTTTCCACCGTGCTGGCTCCAGTCGCGCTTTGGCGCCTGATCCAAGGAATAAGGAGGCGTGTTTTAAATCCGACAGCCCTAGTCGTGTTTGCCGGCGGAATCCTTCAATTTACCTTCATCCTCGTTGAGGCGACACGCTTGAAATCGGGAGGGACGGTCGATTGGAACTTTTTCAGCCTCCTCCTCGGCGTCGGTGTATTCCCTGAATTCCTTGGCACCCAATCGACGTTCCCCGCCGATTTGATCTGGCGATTGACCGGCACAGCCGCCGGAGTCGCGGGCATTCTCTGGAGTCTCCACTTTAGTTTGCGTCTCGCCGCGAACCGGCGCCTCCTTCTCTCAGGGGCCGCCTTGCTGTTACTGGCCGGTCTGGTCTCGTGTTTATCAGGCTTCGGGATCCCACCCTCCGCCTTCGGGCCGGGCGCTAGATACCTCTATCCTCCATTTGTCCTCTTTGCCTGGTGCCTCGTTTCAGCTTGGTCTTTCAGCCCGTCGTCCAGTCGCGTCCGAGTGCTAGGTGTGGCACTCCTGACCGCCTCCACCTTCTATTCCATTCCTCACTTTATAGCACCAAAATACTCCGTTCCCAACTGGTCGGAAATCTGTCGGCAGGTTGAATCAGGCTACACCTTGGAGGTTGGTGTGCCGCCCCTCGGAGGCACGTTCATCCTTGCCCCCGCCCGCAGAGGCACGGCCCCCGCTGCTTCGCCACCAGGGCATGAGTGACGACATTCGAACATCCGCCGTCACCGTCACCTACGAGCCGGACTCCGCCTGGCCCGATCGCCTCCGCGCCATCCTTTCCGCCTGTCCGCGCTGCCTCGTGGTGGACAACTCTCTCACTCCCGCCGCCCGCGCTTTCGTCGCTGCCACCGTGGCGGCAAATCCCGGTGCCGAACTCATCGCCAACCCCGATAACCCGGGCATCGGCCGCGCTCTCAATCAAGCTTTTGCCACGCTCCACTCCGCAGGCCACCATTGGGCGCTCGCCTTCGATCAAGACAGCGTCCCGCCTCCCGATTTCGCCGCTCACCTTCTCGACACCGCCCGCTCCGCGCCGGCCGCGGTCGCCGCGGTCGGCGCCAATTGGCGGGACGCCGCCCACCCCGCACTCGCCAGCCGCCACCCCGTCTCGCACCCGGCTTTCCCGCTTGGCTTCCGTCGTGTTCCATCGCTCGCCGATCTGCCCGACGTCCTCTGTGTGATCACTTCAGGTTCCCTCTTCTCGCTCGACGTTTGGCGACGCCTCGGCGGCTTCGACGAGTCGCTCTTCCTCGATCTCGTGGACACCGATTTCTGCCTCCGCGCCCGCCACGCGGGCTGGCGCATCGCCGTCTCCTCCGCCGCCAACCTCGAACACCGTCGTGGAGCCAAGAAACCAGTCCGCTTCCTCGGACGCGTTTTTTTTCCGTCCTTCACGCCGCCATTTCGCCTTCGCCTTCTCTCCCAAAATCGCATCCGCCTCATCGCGCGACACGGCGTCCACGCCCCCGCCTGGGTCGTCTACGAGTTCGCCTACGCGGTCAAACTCATCGCCGACATTCTCTTTCTCGAAGATCGCAAACTCGCCAAGCTCGCGGCTTGTCTTCGCGGCACCCTTGCCGGCCTCACTTCTTCCGCCATTTTTCGCCCGTCTGCCCCGCCGCTTGATTCGCAATGATCCTCTTTCAAGAAAAACTCATGACGGGCCTCGGTCTTTCGCCAGCGGACCCGAAGGACCGTGCATGTTTCGCCCCTGCACTCGCCCTTTGCGTCGCTTTCATCGCGCTGCCTTTCTGCCTGCTCCTGCCGATCGATTCGGACCGCACGATGCCGCTCCTCCTTGTGCCCGCCGTCGCGCTGGGATGGAAGATTTCCCGCCCCGTCGCACCTCTTGTTCTCGGGCTGATGATCTGGGCCTTGGCGGCGATGGTGGTTTCGACCCTGCTGGCCGACTATCCCGCCCGCGCACTCGTTTCGGCCTCCGCCACGCTTTGGGTAATTGCCGGCGGAATGACCGTGCGCAACCTCGCCCCTTGCCGCAGAGCCGTGCGTCTGGTGCTTGCCGGTATCACTCTCGGTGCCGCTCTGGGAGCGCTACTGGTTTCACAAGGCGCGGGGCTGTCCTACATGGAATTCCCGCTTTATTGGGGCCCAAGAATTTTCGGACTGCATCAATTCGTCGGTGCCGTGGCCGCTTTTTACCTACTTGGAAACAGTGAAACGCGCTCGTGGCAAAGGGTCGCGCTGGCTCTGCTAAGCCTGGTCATCCTCACCGGCCTCATGGCCTCGGGAAGCCGCGCCAGCCTGGTCGGCTGGGGGGCATTTTTGTTATTTTGGCTCTGGCGGGGCGGCGGCGCAGATCGTCGCTTCCTGCTCACTTGGGCAACTAGCCTTAGCATTGCTGGATTCATCATAGCCTACCTCATCGGCCAACCGTTTTACGGGATGGGTTTACCATCAGCTCTGGCGCGCACTGCCGAGGCCACCACCGTCGAAGGCATAACGTCGGCCCGCTCTTATTTTTGGTCGGTGGTTTGGCATCAAGGCCTGAACTCGCCTTGGATAGGCCACGGAGCCGACGCCTACCAATACATCCAGCCCCGCTTGCATGTTGCGCAACCTCACAACGAGCTGCTTCAACGGTTCTACGAATACGGCCTCGCCGGACTCGTTCCCCTCGGCCTGCTTTTGCTCGCCGCTATCGGAGGCGCCTTTCGCCCTCGAAACCTTCCCGACACTGGCACGTGGTCTCTTCAATCTTGGGCCTCCTCCGCCGTGGCCGGTGCCGGTGCGGTCGGTCTTTTCGACGGCGCTTTTTACCACATGGTCGCATTCATGGCGGGGGCCCTCTTCGTCGGCTTTGCCCTGGGAGCAAACACCCCCTTGGCGTCAGCGCGCTCCGTCGTTGGTCTACATAAAATACTGCGTCCGGGTCTGTTGCTGGCCTTGGTGGCGATCCTCGTGCATAGCTGGCTCGGTCACCTTATGCTGCGCGCATACCCTGTGAACCCCGACGATCCCGCCGCCCGTTTATTACGCGTTTTCCCAAGCACGACCCACGGTCTTAGCAACTGGTTGAATCGCTGGAAGCAGACCCAACCGGACGTTGTCATGGAGTGGATCGTCTGGGCACAAACCCACTCCAACCAGCAGCCCGAGTTTCATCTCGCCGCGGTGCAGATTTACCTTAGCCAACGCGACTTCATCTCCGCCGAGCGTGAGCTTCGCGCGTGCCTGCCCAAGGTCCGCGATATCGAGCTTCCCGACGTCGAACGCCTGCTCGTCGGTGTCTCCACCAAGGCTCGCGAGCAAGCTGCCGCCGCCGGTCCAAACTTAAAATGACGCTCGCCCGTCCGTCACAGGACGGGCGAATCTAAACGCACTCGTTAAATCCACGTCGCATGAAACTCTCAATCGTCATCCCCTGCTACAACGAACGCGGCACCATCCGCGCCATCGTGGACGCCGTGCGCGCCGCGCCGGTCGCCGACCAGGAGATCATCATCGTGGACGACTGCTCTCAGGACGGCACACGTGAAATTCTTCGCGCCGAGATAGCGCCGCTGGTCAGCAAGATCCTCTACCACGAGGTTAACCAGGGCAAAGGCGCCGCCCTGCGCACCGGCTTCGCCGCTGCGACCGGTGACATCGTGCTCATTCAGGACGCCGACCTCGAATACGATCCCCAGGAATACCCTCGCCTCGTCCGCCCGATCATCGAGGGCCGCGCCGATGTCGTCTTCGGCTCCCGTTTCGCCGGCGGCGACGCCCATCGCGTCGTCTATTTCTGGCACATGATCGGCAACAAGTTCCTCACCCTGCTCTCCAACATGTGCACCAACGTGAACCTCACCGACATGGAGACCTGCTACAAGGTCTTCAAGCGCGAGGTCATCCAGAAAATCACCATCGAGGAAAACCGTTTCGGCTTCGAACCCGAGATCACCGCCAAGGTCGTCAAGCTCGACGTCGTCATTTACGAAGTCGGCATCTCGTATTACGGTCGCACCTACAAAGAGGGTAAAAAAATCGGCTGGCGCGACGGCTTCCGCGCCATTTACGCCATCCTGAAATACAACCTCTTCCGCTAACCGGCTCGCGGCCCGCCGAGGTCACGCTCAGGCCCGTCCTCATTCATGATTCCAGATCTGCTTTGGGGCACCGCGGCCCTTGCCTTGCTGGTTTTCCCCGGTTGGCGCTTCGCCCAAAGCCGCACCGTGCCGCTCCCCGCGGTGGCGGGCCTGCTCATCGGTGCCGTCGGCCTGCTCCTTTGGATTCTGCTGCTCCAAGCGCTGGGCATGCCTCTATCCCGCGCCACCGTGCTTCCCCTCGGTTTCCTCGCCACCCTCGCCAGCCTTGTCTCGTTTAAACTCCCCCAGCCCGACACCGCTCACCCTGCCTCTTCATGGCGAGCCGAGTGGCCGTTACTGCTGCCCTTGATTCCGGCCTTCGGCGTGATCGCCTACCGCGCAATCGCGCAGCCGCTCTTCGGCGTGGACAC
>JAIYBI010000004.1 GCA_027488595.1 Opitutaceae bacterium
AACTGTCGCGGGTAACGGCCGCACTTGGTCCGCCGCTGCCAATTGGGCCGGTGACAGTGGGTTCGCAGTCGGGGACGATCTGGTCATCGGGCAACAAGCGTTGGCGTCAAACTCCACTATCACATCCACCCAAATCGGTGGAGGGTCCTACATGGCCATTTCAAACAGCGGCAGTCTTTATACCGCTAACGCCATCAGAAGCCTAACACTCAGCAATGCGCTTGGCCAATTCCCAACCGCTACTGGAAACCTGACCATTCAGAACAGTAACGCAGGCACGGCATTCAGCTCAATCGTCGTTTTTAACACTGCGTCAGTGGATGCTATTAAGCTCGAAAGCGGAAACGTTACTTTCACGTCGAGGACCTCGGGCGCAAATTTGACCATGACCCTGAATTACACCGGCATGTCTAACATCGCCGTGGCTTCGGGAAGCACGCTGAGCATTGACAACTCAGGCCTAACCACTTCTCCCGCCGCTTTGAATGGCACCGGTGGAATAACGAAAACTGGGGCAGGAACCCTTTCTCTTCTCGGTAACACAAATACGTTTACCGGTGGGTTGACCGTTGCAGAGGGTGTCTTGATCGTTAGCTCATTTGCCAATGTAGGTAGCGCCTCGGGTGCGGGCGTCACCGTAAACGGGGGCACACTACGCTTTACCGGCGGAACTGCCAACTCGGCCTCTAGCCGGGTATTCAGCATTGGAAATGCGACCGGCACCTTCGACATAGATTCCGCAGTAAACACCCGTATCTCGGGTAACGTGACCAATGTAAGCGGGCAAATCGGCGCACTCACGAAAAACGGCTTGGGCACCCTCAGCCTCAACGGAACGGTCAACACCTACACCGGTCTTACCACAGTCAATAACGGTTTGCTCGTGTTGGGTATCTCCGGAGGCTCCGGCGGACTCGCCAGCGGCAACGCTTTGACCATTGGTGCCAGCGGCACCGCCGACTTCCAAAACGCTGGCCAGACCCTGGGCGCCGTCGCGAACGCCAACACCGCCACCAACGCCCTTAATTTCAGCAACGCCGCCGGCACCACCACCCTCGCCAGCCTGAGCGGTGGGGGCAATACCCGCTTCGGCAGCAACGCCACCATCACCGGCGGCATCTCCTCTGGCACCGTAACCGCAGTCGGGTTACTCACCGCCGATATCACAGGCGGCACCGTCTCTGCAGGCTCCCTCTCCGCCTCCACTATTTCCGGCGGTAGCACCACCGTCAGCGGCATAGCCACGATCGGCACCATGTCCGCCGGCAACGCCACTCTCAACGGTGCCACCAGTTCCATCACCACCCTCACTGGCGGCAACCTCACCCTCGGCGCCTCCACCGCCCTCACCGTGAGCAGCGGCACCTTCAACGGAAGCCTCTCCGGCGGCCAAAGCCTTTTCACCACCGGCAACTTCACCTTTGGCAGCACCAGCACCAGCACCTTTTCCGGCGCCACCAGCGTCGGCACCGGACAAACCTTGGTCGTTAACGGCAACCTCTCCTCCGCTTCGGTCTCCGTCACCTCCGGCGCCACGCTCGCCGGATCTGGCACGGTCACAGGCAGCACCACCATCGGCGACAGCGGCACGCTCGCCCCCGGCAACAGCCCCGGCTTGCTCACTTTCACCGGCGATCTCACCTTCAACCACGTGGACGCCAAAGCCGTCTTCGAGGTTAATGGAACCGGACGCGGCACCACTTTTGATGCCGTCAATGTCAACGGCGCCCTCGCCTACAATGGTGACCTCACCGTTAGTTTCGGCTACTCGCCCACGGTGCCCCCGAGCGTCACTTACGACCTCTTTAATTTCAGCACCGAGACCGGTAATTTCGACACCATCACCATCGGAGGAAGCTACACCGCCAGCCTAAGTCGCACCGGCGATCTCTGGTCCGGCAACGACGGCGGAAACACCGTCACCTTCTCCTTCGACCAGACCAACGGCGTCCTCACCGTCGCCGCCATCCCTGAGCCCTCCGCCCTCGCCGCCCTCGCGGGCTTCGGCGTCATCGGCCTCGCCCTCTTCCGCCGCCGCCGCGCTTCGGCTACGAAGCTCTGATTCCGCTCTATCCCGCTTTAACACCCGTCCCTCTGAATTATCAACACGCCTATCCCCCTGCCTAGCCCACCCTCGCTATGAAACTCCCCGCCCTCTCCACCGCCCTGCTCGCCCTTCTCGCCGCCGCCTCAACCGCCTCAGCCGCCAACGTCACCTGGGACGGTGGCAGCGCCGGCACCTCCAACAGTTGGGGCGTTAGTTCTGTCTGGGACAACAACGACACCTCGCCCACGACGGAAGACGACGTCTTCATTGGCGGCACGCCCCTCACCGCAAATTCACCGAACCTTGGCAGCGCGACCCTCGGCATCGTTCTTACGAGCACCAGCAACTCTACGTTTAGCCCATCGGTTAAAAGCGTCACTTTCGACAATTCTTTAGGCCAGTTCAGCTCGACCAGTCAGCTTCTCCCTCCCGGCACGTTAAACTTTCGCAACTCTAGCGCTACCACGCCGGGCAACAATAGCCTCGTCCTCAACACCGCCGGCAACACCGCACTCACGGTGAAAGGCGGCAACGCCACTGTCACCGCCCACGTCCATTTCCAGCACCGTGCCGCCACCGCCAACCTGACAATCAATCTCAGCTACTTTGGCACATCCAACTTCAACATCGCAGACAACAGCCTGCTCACCTTCAGCGGTAACATCACCGGAAACACGACTGCGATCGGAGCCTACAGCCCCGCCCCCATGCTCATCGGCACCGGCGGCTTTAACAAAACCGGCAATGGCACGCTCCGCTTCAACTCCGTCAATACTTATGCCGGCAACACCAAGGTCTCGGCCGGCACCCTTGAGGTGAATAACGCCCTCGCCCTGCAAAACAGCGCTCTCGATACCTCCGGAACCGGCAACCTCACGCTCAACGCCTCCATCACCAACCTCACCCTGGGCGGACTCACCGGCTCCGCACCCCTGGCCTCCGCCATCACATCGGGCTACAGCACCGTCACAAACCTCACCCTCAACCCGCCGTCCGGGTTCACCAACGCCTATTCCGGCGTGATCGCCGATGGTGCCCCGGGCATGACCCTCACCAAGACCGGCGCCGGTGCCCAGGTCCTCTCCGGTAACAGCACCTACACCGGTGCCACCTCGGTCAATGCCGGCGTGCTTGTCTTCAGCAACACCGCCGCCAAAGCCCCCGGGGCCTTGAGCGTAGCCGACGCCGGCGGCATCGGTCTCGGCGTCGGTGCCAGCCCCACCTTCTACACCTCCGCCGATGTGGACGCCTTGTTTAACAACACCCTGAGCGGTTTCACCCTGAGCACCAGCTCCGGCGTCGGCATAGACACCACCGCAGGCGACTTCACCTACGCGACCAGCCAGTCCGCCGCCCGCAGCCTCACCAAGACCGGTGCCAACACCCTCAGCCTCACCGGCACCAACACCTTCACCGGTGGCCTCAACATCTTCGGCGGCACCCTCGCCATCACCTCCGCCGATAATCTCGGCAGCGACGCCGCGCTAAATCCCACCGCCGTGGTCGTGAACGGCGGCATCCTCAGCAAAACCGGCGCCGGTGCGGCCACGTCCGCCCTGAATCGCGGCTTCAACGTCGGCTCCGCCATCGGCACCTTCAACGTAGCCGACCCCGCCGGCACTCTCGTCATTGGCGGTGTCATCGGCAACGTCAGCGGCCAGGCCGGCGCCCTGCTCAAAACCGGCCCGGGCACCCTCACCTTCAGCGGCAACAACACCAATACGTTCACGGGCGGCATCACCATCAGCGAGGGCACCCTCAGCGTGGATACCGCCTCCGCGATCTGCTCGGCCGCCACCCTGAACACCAGCGCCATCACCCTCAACGGCGGCATCCTGAAGTTCACCGCCGCACCCGTCCGCTCGGGTGCCAACCGCGCTTTCCGCCTCAGCAACGCCACCAGCACCATTGATGTAGATACCGGCGTCGAGGTCCGCATTCAGGGCGGCATGAGAGACATAATCGTCCCGACCACCCAAAACGGCATCCTGCGCAAGATCGGCAACGGCACACTCTCGGTGGAAAACTCCACTCTGCTCACCTACACCGGCGGCACCCTGCTCCAAGCGGGCACCCTGCGTATCAATAACAATCTCCTCGGCGGCAGCGCCACAATCCCCGGTCTCTCCGTCTCTTCCGGCGCCACCCTTGAGGGCAGTGGCACCGTCTTCGGCGCCAGCTCTTTCGCCAATGGCTCCTCCATTCGCTTCGCCACTTACGAGACCTCTAACTCCACCCTCGTGCCGAATCCCACCACCAGCGCGATCGGCACCATCACGTTTAACGGCACCCTCACCCTCGGTGACGCCAACCTCGCCTACGATCTCGATACCCCCGCCGCCAGCGACCGTCTCGTCGTCGCCTCCACCGGCAGCCTCAACATCGGCACCGGCACCCTCGACTTGACCAACTTCGCCTTCACCGCCGGCGCGGGTTACGCCGACGGCGTTTATCCGCTCATCACCACCTCCTCTACCATCACCGGCACACTCGGCTCGCCCCTCACCGGCACCTTCGGCGGCAAATCCGTCACCCTCGCGATCAACGGCACGAACATCGAACTCACCGTCTCAAGCGTGGTCGCCGATACCACCCCGCCCGCCGCGCCCAGCGTCGGCTTGCTCGCCGCCTCCGACACCGGCTCCAGCAGCAGCGACCTCATCACCAACCTAACCACGCCCACCCTGCGCGTCACCCTCAACGGCACCGGCCCCACCGCCCCCCTCGCAGGCGACGTGGTCAAGCTCTTCAACGGCGCCACCCAGGTCGCCTCCGCCACCCTTTCGGCCGGCGACATCTCCGCGACCTTCGTTGACCTCACCTCAGTAGCCCTCTCTCCCGGCAGCCTATCCTTCACCGCCACCGTGACCGATACCGCTACCGTCCCCAATGTCTCCGCCGCCAGCACCGCGCTCCCCGTCACCTTGGACACCACCGCTCCCGTCATCACCGTGACCAGCCCCTCCAGCAACTCCGCCGCATGGGGCGGCACCTACACCGATGCCGGTGCCACCGCGACCGAAACCGCCACCGTGAATACCACCAATCCGGTCAACACCGCCACTCCCGGCGTTTACACCGTCACCTACAACGCCACCGACGTCGCCGGCAACATCGCCACTCCCGCCACCCGCACCGTCACCGTCGCCATCGCCAATCCCACCGTCGTCGGCGCCGACGGCCTCTCCCCGCTGATGAAGTATGCCTTCGGCGCCACCAGCCCCTCCGGCACCGTCCAGGCTCCGGTCTTGAGTTCCACTGCCAGCACGCTCGCGCTCACCGCCGTCGTCCGCACCAATGATCCCTCTATCGCCGTCAGCGGTGAGGCCGTGGATAGCCTCACCGGCACCTGGGGCACCGGTGGCACCGTCACCGTGAGCAACGCCGCCGACCAGACCAACCTGCCCGCAAACTGCCAGCGCCGCGTTTTCACCGTCACCCTCAGTGGCACTGCGCCGAAGTTCCTCCGCCTGAAAGTCGTCAGCACCCCGTAAACAAAAGCGCATCCGCTTTCAAATCCCGAGCCCGCCGCATTTCCGGCGGGCTCTTTTTTTGCAGCATTCCGACGCAGCTCGCGCCCCTCGGGCCCGCCGCATCTTCCGAATATGGAGTGCGGAGCCTCGGCTCCGCTTTCCCACCCGCGCCTCGGCGCGGAGAGATCTGCAAGGCACCGAGGTGCGCCGTCCCAAGCGGCGTCACGCCGCCGCACTCCAAATCCGTGCCATCCCGCTCAGGCTCATCCTGAGACCAATTCCCGCAAGCTTTCAGACTTTATCGCGAAGACGCCAAGATCTAACCGAAGATCGCAAAGTTCTTTAATTCATTTACTTCGCGATCTTCTCGGTTCTTCGCGTCTTCGCGTTAAGAATCTGAATG
>JAIYBI010000495.1 GCA_027488595.1 Opitutaceae bacterium
CGAAGATCAACCGCGACCGGGCACCGGCCGTAGCGGACGCAACGCTGATCGCCAGGCTCGAGGATTCGGGCGCCGTGCTTCTGGGCGCGCTCAACATGGGCGAATACGCCTACGACTTCACCGGCGAGAACCGGCATGACGGGCCCTCGCGCAATCCGCACGACACCACGCGGATGTCAGGCGGCTCCTCCGGCGGCTCCGGCAGCGCGGTGGCCGGCCTCATCCGGATGGTGTTTCAAAGCACCACCAACTTCATGACCAAGGGCACCCTGATGCGCCAGGTCATCAACAAGATCAACGGCATCGACTTCAACGCCTCCGACGACCGCCACCTCTTCGGCGACATCTACGAAAAGCTCCTCAAAGACCTCCAGTCCGCCGGCAACGCCGGCGAGTTCTACACCCCGCGCGCCGTCACCCAGTTCATCGTCGAGCAGGTCAACCCCCGCCTCGGCGAGACCGTCCTCGACCCCGCCTGCGGCACCGGCGGCTTCCTCGTCTGCGCCATCGAGCACCTCCGCAAGCAGGCCCGCACCGAGGCCCACGAGCGCACCATCCAGGACTGCTTCGCCGGCATCGAGAAAAAGCACCTCCCGCACGTCCTGTGCATGACCAATCTCCTCCTGCACGGCATCGACGTCCCCTCCAACGTCCGCCACGACAACACCCTTGCCCGCCCCCTCCGCGACTGGAGTCCCAAGGAGCGCGTGGACGTCATCGTCACCAACCCGCCCTTCGGCGGCATGGAGGAGGACGGCATCGAGGCCAACTACCCCGCCGAGTTCCGCACCCGCGAGACCGCCGATCTCTTCCTCGTGCTCCTCATGAAGGTCCTCAAGCCTGGCGGCCGCGCCGGCCTCGTGCTGCCCGACGGCACCCTCTTCGGCGAAGGCGTCAAAACCCGCATCAAGGAAGCCCTCCTCACCGAGTGCAACCTGCACACCATCGTCCGCCTGCCCAACGGCGTCTTCAACCCCTACACCGGCATCCGCACCAACCTCCTCTTCTTCACCAAAGGCGCGCCCACCACCCACGTCTGGTATTACGAGCACCCTTATCCGGCCGGCGCCAAGAGCTACAACAAAGGCAAACCCATTCGCATCGAGGAGTTCGAGGCCGAGCGCGCCTGGTGGGGCGACGAGGCCGACGGCTTTAAATCCCGCGTGGAAAACGAGCAGGCCTGGCGCGTATCCATCGACACCATCCGCGCCGGCGGCTTTAACCTCGACCTCAAGAACCCGCACAACCCCGACACCGGCCCCGGCGACGTGGACCACCTCCTGCCCGAATACGAAAAACTCCTCGCCCAGATCGCCGCCACCCGCGCCGCGCTGAAACAGGAACTTCACCACGCCCTCACCGCCACTGCAGGTTCCGTCGAATGAAGCTGGAAACCTTTTTCGAGAAGTTCGACCAGTTCGCCGACGCACCCGGCGCGATTCCGGCAATGCGCGAACTCGTGCTCCAACTCGCGGTGCGGGGTAATCTAACCGAGCGGATCGGTGGCGAATCAAGCAAGGCACAGCTCGCCCTGGCCGATGCGTTCAGGGTTCGCCGTGCCAAAAGAGAAGAACCTGATGCAGAGGATTTCCCATTCCCGATCCCGGATAACTGGGGCTGGGTCGCCGTCGGCGACAGCATGGACATGTTCAACGGGAGGGCCTTCAAACCCGAGGAATGGTCGACCGAAGGCACGCCGATTATTCGCATTCAGAATCTCAACAACGAGCATGCCGCGTTTAATCGCTGCAAGGCTGACCTCGATCCAAAGATTCACGTCCACGACGGCGACTTCCTAATCAGTTGGTCCGGCACTCCCGGCACCTCGTTCGGTGCGTTCATTTGGAATCGTGGGTTCGCCTACCTCAATCAGCACATCTTTCGATGCGAACTGGTGAAAGGCGTCTTCGAAAAAGCGTTTCTTCGACTGGCGATCAATGCGCGTCTCGACGAGATGATCTCCCACGCGCAGGGGGCAGTGGGACTTCGGCACATTACGAAAGGCAAATTGGAGAGCATTCGTCTGCCCCTCCCACCCCTCGCCGAGCAGAAGCGGATCGTGGCGAAGGTGGATGAGTTGATGGCGTTGTGTGATCGGCTGGAGGCGCAGCAGCAGGAACGGGAGACGCGGCACGCCGCGCTCGCCCGCGCGTCGCTGGCCCGCTTTGCCGACGCGCCCACCCCGGCCAACCTCCCGTTCCTCTTCCACCCGTCCTACGCCATCCCCCCCGCCGACCTCCGCAAATCCATCCTCACCCTCGCCGTCCAAGGCAAACTCGTCCCCCAAGACCCCAACGACCAACCGGCGGAGGAACTACTTGAACGAGTGGCTTCTGCGCTGCCGGACAAGAAATCCGAGAATCCTTTTCTCGGAGCGATTGAACCTTCGATCACAGACGAGTCCGAATACGAACTTCCGCCCGGCTGGGTTTGGCTGCCCCTCGGGCATGTAGGAATATGGGCGACTGGCTGCGGCTTCCCGATGCAATACCAGGGCGAGACCGACGGGGAGTTTCTGTTCTGCAAGGTGAGCGACATGAATCTTCCGGGCAATGAGGTCGAGATCCACACAACGGTTCACAAGATCGACGCCGATGTGATGAAGAAGATTCGAGCGCGTGCGAATCCCGTGGGCACCGTCATCTTCCCCAAGATCGGCGGAGCCATTGCCACTCACAAACGTCGGCTCGTGATTAAACCGACAATCATCGACAACAATTGCTCCGGTATTCAGCCCATCGGACTCACGGATGATTCATGGCTGTTGTTGTTTCTGCGCAACTTAGACCTGACCAAATATCAGTCCGGCACATCGGTGCCGGCAGTCAGTCAAGGTTCACTCGACCCCATTCGCATTGGCCTCCCACCCCTCGCCGAACAACGCCGGATCGTGGCCAAAGTGGAGCAACTGATGGCCTTGGTGGACGCCTTGGAAACGCAGCTCGCCGCCTCCCGCGCCACCGCCGCCAACCTCTTCTCCGCCCTCGTCGCCGAACTCACTTCCGCCTGAGCGAAGCAACCAAAGCCACGACAATGATCACCTACTCCGATTTCCAAAAGACGATAAAGAATCACGCGGGTGATGAGCTGGTGACGTCAGGTGGAGAGGCTCGCTTTCGGCTGGAAAGGAGCAGCGATGGGGTGAGGTTTACCCCGCTGAGCTCGGGCAAATCGCGCGGGCTCAATGCTCAGGGCGTCCAGCGTTACCTCGATATCTTCAACGAGACCGGATCGACCAAGACTTCAGACTACATGGACAGGATGCGTAACGCATCCTACGTTCTGGCTTTGATCAAATTGTGCGTCGAGCAACAGTCCGGCTCCCCGCTGGTCCCGGTAAAAAACACCAGTGCCGGTGTTGAGGTGCGCCTCGTTCCCATGGCAGCGGACAAGTCAGACGATTGCTCAATTCAAGAGCAGCAGGAGAACTACTTTCTGGGAGAACTAAGCGGAGAACTGTGCGGCATCTATTATTGCCGTTCCGTAGTGATCGCCGAGCCGGGCACCCCCGTCCTTTTCCAGTATAAAAATCACGTCATTGCCTTTGCTCGGTTTCTGCGGGCTGAGACTTTGCCCAAGCCAATCATAGACGGTTACCCGAAGATCATGGTATTCGAACCGGCATCGATTCGTGTCTTTGCTCCTGTCACGGCGGACGAAATGCGCTCTATCTGGCCGGGTGAATTCAAGAAGTTCAACCAAACCAAGCCCGGGTTGAGTTCAAAAAAGCTAGATTTGTTTTTCAACCACGTGCGGCCCTCGCTTCGGCTTCCAGGTTTTGTAGAGAAAGCTGCCACAGAAACGTCCGGCGGTTGGATTGGGCCGACAGAAGGCTACGTTAAAAGCGGTTCCGCGCTGGTCGCGGTTTCGGCTGACCACAATAAGATGCAGACGAAGCTGCGCGATGAGCTCGTTAAAGAATACGGGGCCGCAAACGTTAAAACCGAGCAGGGCCACGTGGACATCCGTGTGACCACGCCCGAGGAGGACATTTTGTTCGAGGTCAAACCCGATGAGTCGCCGCTCAGCGTCATCCGCCAAGCCCTCGGCCAGCTTCTCGAATACGCCTATCGGCATCACAAGCCTAAGAGCGGTCGCAGGCTTTTCCTCGTTATCGTTGGCCGCAACCCCCTTGGCGAAAAAGAGAAGTCCTACATGGATCATTTGACGAAATCTTACGCGCTTCCGTTAGCCTATCGGGTTGTGCCGATTTGAGCCCGTAGGCATGACAGCGCCAGGCATCGATCTCACCGCTTAACTCAACACGCCGCCTCCCGCGCCGAAGTCTCCACCCTCTACTCCGCCCTCGTCGACGAGCTGACCAATCATTGATCCCATGAATACCACCAACGAAATCGCTCCGAGGCATAACCATGTCTTCGTCGACTATGAGAACGTGCACCAAATCGATCTCTCCGTGATAGGCGCCAAGTCGGTGAACTTCACGCTCCTGCTGGGGGCAAATCAGACCAAACTCGATGCCGAACTCGTCGAAAAACTGATGGAGCATGCTGCCTCCGTGCAACTCATCCGGCTAACGTCTTCCGGCAAGAACGCCCTCGATTTCACGCTCGCCTATTACGTGGGCCGGACGGTGATCGCCAACCCTTCCGCCTTCATTCACATCATCTCCGGGGACACTGGGTTCGAGCCGCTGATCGATCACCTGCGAAGCCGTCACATTCACGCGCACCGCCACGACAGTTTTGAGACCTTAACTTTCACCGGCACGGCAAAAACGGTGACCGTGCCGCCAAAGGCAGAACCTACGGGACCAGAGGAGCCGTTGAACCGCGTGCTGGAGCACTTACGGAAGAACGTAACCAACCGTCCGAAAAAGAAGAAGACCCTGCTGAGCCACATCAAATCCCACCTCGGAAAAGACGCGACTGACGCCGAGGCCGACAAGCTACTGGACGAGCTTCAGAAGGGGAGGCACGTCAGTATCGGCGACAAGGATGCCGTGAGCTACCGAGTCTAGCATGTTCGAAGATGCACGACATCGTTCTGCACACGCTTTCTGGCAGGTGGAATTTAAACGGACCACTGGTGCGAGCGCTGAGAATCGAACTC
>JAIYBI010000180.1 GCA_027488595.1 Opitutaceae bacterium
GGTGACGCCGAAGTGGTCGGCGGGGCCACGGCCTTGGCGGCCGAGCACACCGAAGCCGTGGGCGTCGTCGAGGACATTGAAACAAGAGAGGCCGTCCACGGCGGCGAGGAGTTCGGGGAGCGGTGCGATGTGGCCTTCCATGGAGTAGATGCCCTCGACGACGAGAAGTTTGGGGCTGGCGGCGGGCGTGGCGGCGGCGACGGCTCGGAGATCGGCGGGGTCGTTGTGGGCAAAGCGCTCGACGTCGGCGGTGGAGAGGCGGATGCCCTCCCAGAGGCAGGAGTGGATGTTTTTATCCACGAAGAGGGTGTCGCCCTTTTGGGCGAAGGCGGCGACGGAGGAGAGGCAAGAGAGGTAGCCGGCGGCGTGGACGTGGCAGGCCTCCTTGCCAAGGAAGGCGGCGAGTTTTTCCTCGAGCTCGAGGTGGTAGGCGCGGGAGCCGTTGGAGACGCGGGCGCCGGTGGGGCTGGTGCCCCATTGGAGCATGGCGGCGCGGCCGGCCTCGATGACCTTGGGGTGGAAGGAGAGGCCGAGGTAGTCGTTGCTGGCGAGCATGACCATGTCGCGATCCTGAAGGCGGATGGCGGTGCCGGTCTGGGCGGACATGGCGTGGTAGTAGGGCGCGTAGCGCAGGCGGAGCTTGGTTGCGGAATCGTCGCGGCAGCGTTCGCGGATGCTGGGCGGGGCGGAGGAGAAGAAAGGGAGGGCCATGCGAATGATGGGGCGTTGGTATTCAGCGTTTGGATTCGTAGGAGCGGCAAACGTCGGCGGGGTCGCCTTCGGCGAGGATGGTGCCGCGATTCATCCAGACGGCGCGGGAGCAGATGTCGCCGATGACGCGGGCGTCGTGGGAGATAAGCACGACGGTGGTGTCGGACTTGAATTTTTCGCGGATGGCGGCTTGGGATTTGATCAGGAAGGCGTGGTCGCCCACGCCGAGGATCTCGTCAATGAGGAAGACCTCGGGATCGGTCTGAAGGGCGATGGAGAAGCCGAGGCGGGCGTTCATGCCGGAGGAGAAGGTGTTCACCGGGAGGTGAAAGGCGTCGCCGAGCTCGGAGAAGTCCTGGATCTCGCGCAGGCGGCTCTCCATGTGGCGGCGTGATTTGCCCATGAAGAGTCCGCTGAGGATGGCGTTTTCCGCGCCGGAAAGGTGGCCCTCGAAACCGACGCCGAGGGCGAGCAGTTGGACGTGGAGGCCGGGCCGGGCGTAGCGCACGGAGCCCTCGTCGGGGGAGATGATGCCGGCGAGGAGGCGCAGGAGAGTGCTCTTGCCGCAGCCGTTGCGCCCGACGATGCCGAGTTTCTCACCGCGGCGGATTTGCAGGTTGAGGCCGCGCAAGGCCCAAGGCGACGCGATGCCGGCGGGGCCGCGGGCGCGCCCAGAGCGGTAATAGACCCCGGTGTTCTCCAACTGGATGAGTGCTTCAGACATTGGTGAGCTTGAGCAGACGTTTATCGAAGTAAGTCTGGATGAAGGCACCGAGGACGAGGAAGGCGGTGGCGGTCAGGGCGGTTTGGCCGAGCAAGGCGAGATCAGGTGCGCGATGGTTGAGGATAATGGCGCGGTAGGACTCGATGAGCACGGTGACAGGGTTGGCGTGGAAGTAGGGCAGCAAGTGGGCGGGCACCCGCTCGGCAGTGAAGAAAATGCCGGAGACGAAGAAGAGCATGCGGAAGCCGGATTGGAGCAACACACGCAAATCCGGCAGCAAGGTGACGCTGATCGAGACCACGAGGGAGAGGCCGGTGATCAAAGCCAGTTGCAAGCCCAGGACCAGTGGCAGCCAGAGCAGGGTGAGGCTCGGACCGGAGCCAAAAAACAGGCAGGCGGCGAGGACGATGGAGAAGGCGAACGCGAAGCGAATGGTGTTGGTGCCGATGTCCACCAGCGGGAAAAGGTATTTGGGTAGCGGGACCTGCTGGTGAATGTGGAACTTGTTGGTGAGCGAGTCGGCGCTGAGCATGACCGAGCCCTCGAACCACTGCCAGACCAGCATCCCCAACAAGATGGTGAAAACGGCGACGGCCCCGCGCTGGCCGGTGAGGTGGGACATCGCGAAGTAGAGCACGCCGGTGCTCAGCAAGGGCTCGAGCACGAACCACAGGTAGCCAAGGTGGTTGCGTCGCGCTTCGGATTTGAGGCCGGCGAGGGTGCGGTAAAAGATGATGTCCTTGTAGCGGAGCAGATCGCTCATGGGATACGGGCGGTGCAAAAGCGTGGATCAAAATAAGGCAATGGAGTCATGCGCGGGGCAACTAGGGCAAAACGGAAGACAAAGGGGAAGGTTGGAGAGAGGTAGGGTGATTAAATGTGGGCCGCCAGAACGTAAACCCGTGGGCGGGACCGTGCCGGCCCACTTGTCCTTGCCAAGTCTTGGCCCTGGCCAAGATGGGTGTTCCGGTGGACCGCCTATTTTGGGACGCAAACAGCGGAGAGTCAGGTTTCCGAAGGGTAACTTCTTGCCCGTCCTCAGGGGCGGGTTTGAGATGCGGTGAATGATCTATTTTTTATTCACGCGCGCCAATCGTAGCCCGGTGATTGATTTCTTGAGGTCAATCTGGCCGATGCCATTTGGTGCGCGCATCGAGCCAGTGTGTTACGATGAGTTGCACCGATTTGAGCCGGGGCCGGGGCTTTATGTTTTCGTGGATACGGAGTTGCTGGATGAAGAAATCCGTGCGCGGGCGACGGCCTTGCACCGGCAGCTATGCGCGAAGCCGGAGCTCTATCGGGTATGGAACGACCCGTCGCGTTCGACCCTGCGCTTCGAGCTGCTGGAACGCCTTTGGAGTGAAGGTAAGAACAGTTTTCGTGCTTACCGGCTTGGCGATGGCGCCAGACCCGCGGTGCCGGCCGGGATGCGCTACCCGGTGTTTGTGCGGGACGAAAATCTGCACCGTGGTCCGCTCACGCCGCTGCTTGAAAACGAAGCGGCGGTGAAAGACGCGGTGGCGAAGCTGAGGGCCCCGGGGGCGGAAGGAGACGGTGGTCCGCTGCTCGTGGTGGAGTTTCTGGACTACCAGAGTCCGGATGGTGTCTATCGCAAATACGCATTCATGCGTGTCGGGGGAAAATGCTTTCCGCGACATTTGCTCTTTTCGCGTGGTTTCTCGGTTAAAGCGCCAAAAGGAGATGAGTTTGATGGCAAGGCATGGCTGGATGAAGAGATGCGTTTTTTGAATTCGGATGCCGGATACGCGCCCCAGATACAGGAGTTGTTTGAGGCCTGCGCCATCGAGTTTGGTCGCATTGATTACACGGTGGTAAACGGCAAGGTTCAGGTGTTCGAGATCAACTCGAATCCGGTGATGCTGAAGCCCTCCTACTTTACGACGAGCGCGAGAAAGCCGGTGCATATCATTTTCAGGAGAGACGTCATGCGCTTGCTGGAGGAAAACGATCCGTCGCCGCACGTTTCAGTCTGGCGCAGGCTGCGGTGGCGCTTTCATCGTCCCAAGTTGAGGCCCAGGCCATGGTGGGGATTCTTTGGCAACTTCGGGCCTTCCGTGGATGCATGACCTAAAAGCCGAACGCGCCCCGATGTCTCAACTCATTAGCGTAATACTGCCGACCCACAACCGGGCGGCAACGTTGGGAAGGGCAATCACCAGCGTGCTCGGGCAAAGTTACTCGAATCTGGAGCTGATCATCGTGGATGATCGCTCGTCTGATCATACTCCGTCGGTGCTGCGCGAGTTTTCCGGGGAGAACAGGGTAAGGGTGGTGTCATCGCTTCGCCGCGGGGCGGCTGCGGCGCGCAATCATGGCGTCAGCATCTCGCGAGGCACGTATCTGGCGTTTCAGGACAGCGATGACGAGTGGGTGCCGGACAAACTGGAGCGGGCGATGCGGGTGTTTCGCGACGCCACGGCGGAGACGGCGGTGGTTTACGGCGACATGATCCAGATCCTGCCGGATGGTGGACGGGTCGAGTTCAAGGCGCCGGAGGTGGAGCAAGGGCGGCTGATTCACGATGCGACGAAGGATTTCCAAGTGCTGAAAATCGGAATTCAGGCGGCAATCATCCGGCGGGAGTGTTTTGAGGCGGCGGGAGGATTTGACGAGGCGCTGCCGCGCTACATCGACATGGAGCTGTTCGCGCGGCTGGCGCTGCGGTATCGCTTCATCCATCTTCAGGAGCCGCTCGCGCTCTACTACATGGGACCCGGAATCTCGAAGAACCGCGCGGCGCTGGTGGCGGCGAGGCGGTATTTGTTAAGTAAATACATCGAACGACTGCGGACATCGCCGCGGCATCTGGCCTGGCAATACCTTCACCTGGCCGAGGCGTTGGATAAAAATGACGAGAAGGTGCGCAGTATCGGCTGGGTCATGCGGTCCTGGGGAGCGGCGCCGCGAGACATCGGCACGCGCCGGTTCATCTACGCGCTGGCGGGGCGATGGAGCAGGGCGCGTAACCCGTCCGGTAGCGGAATGGCGATGAATCACCAACAAAGCATGTCACAATGAAGGAACGAACGATCATAAGCCTGAGCTCTATTCCCCCGCGCTTCCGGCACTTGGGCCCGACCTTGGAAACGTTGCTGGCCCAGAAACCGGCGGCGGATGAAATCCAGCTTTGGATACCGCGACGTTACCGGCGTTTTCCTGATTGGGATGGCAGCTTGCCGGAGGTGCCGGCGGGCGTGGTGATCCGGCGTTGTGAAGAAGACCACGGGCCGGCCACGAAGTTTTTGCCAGCGTTGCGCGAGAATGCGGAGCAGGCGGTGATGGTCGTGATTTGCGACGACGACAGGATGTTTCCCCAAGGGTGGCTTGCCGCCCTCGTGACGGTGGCGGGCGAGCGCCCCGGGGAGTGCGTGGCAGCTTATGGAAAAGCTCTGCCGAGGGACATGGGCATGCCGTTGCGCAAGGGAAGAATGCCACGGGTCGAAAACCTTCCGGGGGACGAGATCGATCGGTTGCGCGCGCTGGAGCGAACGGGGCTGCCGTTGCCGTTGAACCACGTGGTCAGCTCGGGCTACGCCGACATTCTGGAGGGTTACTGCGGTGCGTTGTTAAGGCCTGAATTCATCGGCCCGGAGATCTTCTCCATCCCGCCGGTTCTCTGGGCGGTGGACGACGTTTGGCTGTCGGGACACCTGGAACTGCGCGGCGTGCCGATATGGGTCGATGACCGCGTGCCGCGTCCGCCGGTGCGGCCGGAGGCGCATTGCGTGGAGCCCTTGTTGAAAGCCGAGATCGAAGGACAGAATCGGGAGGAAGCGGATAGAAGCTGTATCCGTTTTTACCGCACGCATCATTCGATCTGGCGTCCGTCGTTGCGCGAGCGGATGGCGGTGGCGATCAGGCTGATCTGGGTGGCGGCCGCCGCTCAGGCGCGGCCCTGGCGTTCGAGTCGGTAACTTCCGTCGAGGATGGTGCGCCACCAGGACTCGTTTGCGAGATACCAGGCGACGGTCTGCCGAAAGCCGGAGGAGTGGTCCTGGCGCGGGGCCCAGCCGAGCTCGGTTTTGATTTTGGTGGCGTCTATGGCGTAGCGGAGATCGTGGCCGGGGCGGTCGGTGACGAATGTGATCTGTTCAGCGTAGGGGCGGCCGTCGGCGCGGGGGCGGAGTTCGTCGAGCAAGGCGCAGAGGAGGCGGACGAGATCAATGTTTTGGCGCTCGTTATTGCCGCCTATGTTGTAGGTCTGGCCGGGGCGGCCGGAGGCGACGACGGTATGGAGGGCCTCGCAGTGGTCGCCGACGTAGAGCCAGTCGCGGATGTTTTCGCCCTTGCCGTAAACGGGAATGGGGTCGCCGCGCAGGGCTTTGAGTATGACAACGGGGATGAGCTTTTCGGGGAACTGGTAGGGACCGTAGTTGTTGGAACAGTTGGTCACTAGAACGGGCAGGCGGTAGGTGTCGGCCCAGGCGCGGGCGAGGTGGTCGCTGGCGGCTTTGGAGGCGGAGTAGGGCGAGTGTGGATCGTAGGCGGTGTGCTCGGTGAACAGCCCGGCGGGGCCGAGGGAGCCGTAAACCTCGTCGGTCGAAACGTGGAGGAAACGGAAGCGCTCGCGGGCGGAGCCGGTGAGGGAATCGAAGTGTGCTCGGGCGGCTTGGAGGAGGGTGAAAGTGCCGACGACGTTGGTCTGGATAAAGGCGCCGGGGCCATCAATGGACCGGTCCACGTGGGACTCGGCGGCGAGATGCATGACCCAATCGGGGGCGAATTCGGCGAAGAGATGGCGGAGCAGGGCGGCGTCGGTGATGTCGGCTTGGACGAAGCGGTGGCGCGGGTGGGCGGCAACGTCGGTGAGGGAGTGAAGGTTGCCCGCGTAAGTGAGCGCATCGAGGGTGAGGACCTCGTGGGTGGGCGTTTCCAGAAGAAGACGGACTAGATTTGAACCGATGAAGCCGGCGCCGCCGGTGACGAGGATTTTCATGAGCAGAAGGGGTTAACCACGAAACACACGAGAGACACGAAAAGGGGAAGGGCGGACGGAGTCAGAATTTTTAACCACGGATGGACACGGAGAAGGATTAACGGACTGGAAAATCGGGGCGAGGCTTCAGGCTTTCTGCCAGTGAGAGAGGGCTTGGCCGATGGCGTCGTGGACCGGAGTCAGCGTGATGCCGGCGGCGGCGAGTTTGGCGGAGGACATGACGCAGTTGCTGCGCGGGGTCTTGGCGGCGAGGCGCATGAACTCGGCCTCGTCGTGAAAAAACTGATACGCCTTCGGGTGGATGCCGCTTTTGAGGATGAGATCAACGACCTCGCGGGTGGTGACCTGGCCGGGGTTGGTGACGTTGTAGGTGCCGAAGGGAATGCGTTTTTCCCAGCAGGCGAAGGTGGAGGCGACGAATTCGTGGAGTTGGGAGATGCTGTTGGCGGCTTCAAGCAGCCGCTCGTAGCGCATCAACTTGGTGAGGTAATTGCGCGGGCTGTCGCGGTGATCGAAGGGGATGCGCAGGCGCCAAATGAAGACGTCGGGCGCGCCGGCGAGAGTCTCTTCGCCGAGGGCTTTGGTGCCGGAGTAGAAGGAGCAGTTGTCGCGGCGGAAGGTGAAGTTCGGTGTGTCGGTTTCGGAGAAGCCGGAGCCATCGGGGAGCGCACCGGTGAAAATGCAACCGGAGGAGACATGGCCCCAGGGCACGCCGGCGGCGGCGCAGGCATCGGCGATACGGCCGGGGAGGACGGCGTTGCCGAAGAGGCACTCGGCCTTGTGGAGCTCGCAGGCGTCCACGTTGGGTTTGCCGGTGTAGCCGGCGGCGTTGATAAGGAACGATGGCCTGACCTCGCGCAGGAACGCGGTGAGGGTCGGGGCGTCGCAGTAGTCGAGCTCCGCGCGGCGCAGATTGCGAAAGGGGATGCCCTTTTGGGTGAGGAGTTGCTGGTAGGCCTGGCCGACGTAGCCGGAACCGCCGAGGAGAATGATCATGTTGAAAGGGAAAGGGAGTGGAACGCGGTGTCGAGCCGTTGCAGGGCCTCGTCAATGTCGGCCTCGGTCATTGCGGCGCTGATGAACCAGTTGTGGTGCGGGTGGAGAAACACTCCCTGGGCCACGGCGGCGGCGCAAAGCTGCTGGGTGCGGATGAAGGAGGGGTCTTTGGCGACGCGCACGTAGGGCATGGCGGGCGGTCCGCTTGCGCGCAGCGGCACGCCATGTTTTTGGCCGAGGGCGAGGAAGCCGGAGACGAAACGCTCGCCGATGGCGGCGAGGCGGGCGGGCACGGCGTCGCGCTCGATGATGGCGAGCGTGGCGAGGGCGGCGGCCATGGGGGCGGGGTCGTTCCAGTAGCTTCCGGTCAGGAAAACGCGACTGGCGGCGGGTTTGAGCGCGGCGCGGCCAACGGCGGCGGAGAGCGGGTGGCCGTTGGCGAGAGCCTTGCAGTAAACCGAGACATCCGGCGTGTATCCGTAAACTGAATGCGAGCCGTCGGCGGAAAGCCGAAACCCGCACCGCACGTCGTCGAGGATCTGGAGCGCGCCGTGCTCGCGGCAGAGGCGGTTGCAGGCCTCGACGAAGCCGGGCGAGGGAAGCTCGGAGTCGGCGAAGGCGGGGTGGTGGAATGGAGTGAGGATGAGGCCGGCGACCTGGCCGCGATGGCGGGTGAAGAGGGCTTCAAGAGCGGCGACA
>JAIYBI010000204.1 GCA_027488595.1 Opitutaceae bacterium
ATGCCGGCGGGCCAGCGGGCGAGCGCGGGCACACGGATGCCACCCTCCCAGGTGTCGCGTTTGATACCAACGAAGGGACCGAAGCTCTGGAAAAAACCCGGGTTGTGCGGATCCTTAAGATAGGACTCGTCGGAGGGGCCGTTGTCGGAGGTGAAAACAACCAGCGTGTTGTCGTCTATCTTGAGGTCCTTGAGCAGTTGAAGGAGGTCGCCGACGCCGTCATCAATGCGACGAACACCATTGGCGTGGCGCTTTTCGACATCCGGCCAGGGCACTTCTGGCGTCGCCGGGTTGCGGTCGTGATCCCACGTTGCGTGCGCAAAATCGGGATGCATATAGGCATCTTTTTCGCCGGTCGCGGTGTTGATCATTGTGTGCGACTGACCGGTCCACCGGACGCCGCCACCGAGTCCGCCTCCGGTCGGGTAGGCAGCGGGCGGGTTTTGCAGCGTGGCGTGCGGCGTATCGTAGGCGAGGTAGAGAAAAAACGGCTGGGCGGGTTTCGCGGCATTGTGCTCGATGATCCATCTTTTGGTGCGCGCGGTGAAGAGGTCGGTCGTGTAGCAGAGGTCCAGTTGGTCCGAGACCTCACAGTCATTTTCCCAGAGTTCACGGCGATCCTCCTTGGGATAGTGGAAGTGACCGTCTTTGTGGCGGACATAGCCGAAGAAGAATTCGAAGCCGCGGCGGGTGGGGTAGGCAGGCCAGGTCGCGGGTGTGTTGACGGGATTTTTGTCGTCTCCGCCCTGCAATCCCCACTTGCCGAAGGCCGCGGTGGCGTAACCCGCCTGGCGGAGCACGGAGGGGATGGTGTGGGAATCGGCGAGGGCCTTGTCGAACTGGTTGTCGCGCACGTTGGCATGGCCTTGGGTGAGACCGGTGAGCAACGAGGCCCGGGACGGCGCGCACACGGACGCGGCGGCGTAGTGTTGGGTCATTATCACGCCGTCATGGGCCAGGGTATCAATGCTTGGCGTGGCAAACGAAGGGAGGTTGCGATCATTGCGCGCGGCGCGCTGATTTTGCGTGAACACCCCCACATCCCCGTAGCCGAGATCATCGCAGAGTATAAAAATGATATTGGGGCGAAGCGGGTGTGCCGGCGGTGATGGCTCGGCACCGAGCGGAAGGGCGCAGATGGCAGCGACTATCAAGGATGGCGGGAGAAGGTTCATCTGGCTTAGGGCGCTGGCTCAAGGGCGGAGCCCACGTAGGCTTGGAATGACTTGATGCGGCCCACCGCCGTCTCGGCGGCTCCTTGGCGGGGCACGTAGGTGAAGCCCCCGAGCTGTTCTTCACGCCCGAGATCAATCACGATCCAGTGCGGGTGGGCGGCCTTGGCGACGCTGAGCCAGTGGTTGGAGATCTGGCCGTCTATGGCGTTGCCCGCGCCTGCCGCCTCGGCGGCGGTCTCCTCGCTGCTCACGCTGGCGATGGTCCAGAGCTGGGAGCCGAGCGGGTTGCCGTCAGGCCCCAGAAGACTGAGGTCGGCGATGGAGGCGAGGCGGCCGCCGTCGTGGGCGTCGAGGGCTTCGAGCGCGAAGTAGCGCCCCCGCAACGGTTGAGCGAAGGTGACCCGCTGGGACTCACCGCCGGCTGGGAAGACTCCGCGTTGTGCGGCCTCGCCTTTGACACGGAGGCGCTTGAGTTCCGATTTGTGACCGAAGAGGTCGAGTTCCGGCCGGAGCACGTCGAGGATCGGTGTTTCGAGCCCGGCGAGTTCCGCATCGGCGTCACCGAGGTAGTCGAGCACGACGAACTCATTGAGGCCGGATCTGAGCCACGGGCCGGGGACAAACATCGTCTGCTGGGGCCCGATGTTCCAAAAATAGCCGAGGTTGCGTCCGTTGACCCAAACCATGCCCTTGCCCCACGGCCGCATATCGAGGAAGGTGTCGCCGGCCGTTTTGAGATCGACCTCGAAGCGGTGGAAGCCCGGGCGCAAGCGATCGAAGGGTGCGTCGGAAGCCGGAGCGGCGGCGGCGGACTCAAAGCGGAGACGGTTCAAATGCGTGCGGTCGAGCGGAAGGGAAAACATTTCCCATTCGCGGAGTTCCTCGTCGCCTACGCGCACCGGGCCGTGGAGGCCCTTGCGGTCATGGACCTCGACGCCGAAGTTGACCCGGCCCATGGCCTCGACGAGCACTTCAAGCACGGCGGGTTTTTCGCGAGCGGGAAGCTTGGCAACGAAGACGCGGTTGCGGCGGTCGAAGGTGGCAACGCGCACTCCATCGAGAAAAAGCTGGCCGATATCGTGAAGCGCCTCGGCGCGGAAGACGGCCTCGGGTCCGGCCGGAAGCGTGGTGCGGTAAAGCACGGCACCGTGAGGCTGATCGAGTTTCTCCAGATTGAGCGGCTGCTCGGCGCGGATCGGAGCGGGCAAATCCGCAAGCAGCGGCGCGAAGCCGGTGGCGCGGGTCGGAGGAAACGCGATCACGGGCGGGGCGGCGGGTGGTTCCGGGATGGACTCGCCGGGCTGGAGATAACGGGCGAAGAGGTCACGGGTTTTGAAAAACTTATCCGTGGTCCAGCCGGCCTCGCTGATCGGCGCATCGTAATCGTAGGAGGACGTGTCGGGCTTGAATGGACGATCCGCGCCCGTGCTGAAACCAAACGACGTGCCGCCATGCGCCATGTAGATGCTGAACGAGGCGTTCATCTTCAGCATGGTCTCAAGGTCGGCGAGGTAACGACCGGTCTTGCCGCGGTGGTGGGGCTGACCCCAGGTGTCGAACCAACCGGGATAGAACTCGCCGCACATCAGCGGCCCTTTGGGGAGAATCTCGCGTAGTTTCTTGAAGGCCCCCTCGGGGTCGGAACCGAAGTTGACCACCGGAAAGAGGTCTTTGCGGTA
>JAIYBI010000318.1 GCA_027488595.1 Opitutaceae bacterium
CCGTCGGCAAGGGTGGGAGGGAGACCGAGGGCGACGAGATCGGCCTGAACGCGCGCGTGGTCAATGGGAGCGGGCTGGGTGCAGGCCGGGCAGAGGCGGCGGACGAGGCGCTGGGCGATGACGAGCTCGACGGCGCTGGCGACGAGGAAGGGCTCCACGCCCATGTCGATGAGACGGGTGATGGCGCCGGGGGCGTCGTTGGTGTGAAGGGTCGAGAACACCAAGTGACCGGTGAGCGAGGCGCGGATGGCGATCTCGGCGGTCTCAAGGTCGCGGACCTCGCCGACCATGATCACATCGGGGTCTTGGCGAAGCACGGAGCGCAGGGCAGAGGCAAAGGTGAGGCCGATCTCGGAGCGGGTCTGCATCTGGTTCGCGCCGGGGACCTCGTATTCGACCGGGTCCTCGATGGTGACGATGCGCAGATCGGGAGAGTTGATCTTGCGGAGAAACGCGTTGAGCGAGGTGGATTTGCCCGAGCCGGTGGGGCCGGTGACGAGGATGATGCCGTGGGGGTAGTCGAGGACCTTGCCGATGACGGCTTGCTCGGCCTGCGACATGCCGAGGCGGTCCATGTTGTAGGCCTCTTTTTTCTGATTCAGGAGGCGCAGGGAAATGGACTCGCCGTAAAGGGTGGGGAAGGTCGAGACGCGGATATCGAGGGCGGTGGTGCCGGACTTGAAGTTGATGCGGCCATCCTGCGGGAGGCGTTTTTCGGAGATGTTGAGCCGCGCCATGATTTTGAGGCGCGAGAGGATGGCGTCCTGAAAACGGCGGAGGTTATCGGGCACGGGCACGGCAACGAGGAGGCCGTCAATGCGGTAGCGGATGCGGAGTTGTTCCTCCTGGGGCTCGAAGTGGACGTCGGTGGCGGCCTCCGTGATGCCCTGGGCGATGACATCGGTGACGAAGCGGACGACGGCGGCATCCTCGTCGGCCTCGGCCTCGGATGCGGCGAGCGCGGGCAGGTTGGCGTCGAGCTCGTCTTCGAGAGAGCCGGCGCCGACGCCGTAGTTGGCGACGATGAGCTCGCGGACGCGGTCGGCGGGGGCGAGAAACCAGACGAGGGGACGGGAGGTGAACGTGGCGATCCAGTCGGCGATCTCGGCGGTGGGGGGCCAGGCGGAGGCGAGGTGAAGAGGGGCGAGTGGGTCTGCGGCGGGGGGCTCCTCGTCGGTGTCGAGGGCGGATGTTCCAGGGGCGACGGGTTTCTTGGTCGCGACGGGGATGAGCTGGTATTCGTGGACGAGGCGGGCGGGCAGGACGCGGAGGGCGTCGGGATCAATGGCGGGATCGGCGAGGGCGGGCAGGCCTGACGCGGTGGAGAGAGTGGCGAGGGCGGCCTCGGCGGAGACGCCGAGGGCGGCGGCGAACGCGAGCAGGCGTTCGGCGCGCGGGGCCTCGACGACTGTGGCGACGGCCTCGGGAGCGAGCAGGCTATCGAGGGAAAAAGGGCGGGACGGAGCGTGTCCCCCACTGGTGGCGGCGGGGAGGCTCATGTTCAGGGTTTGACGGCGGGCTCGCTGGCGACGGGAACCTCGGACGCGGGCGGGACGGCGACGGGCACGGCGGCGGGGCGGGCGTCGAGGATGGCGCGGACCTCCTTGGCCTGGGTCGTGGCGTCAATGCGTTTGAAGGCCTCGACGTTATCGAGCGAGGTGTTGGTGAGGACGACGGGGCGCAGGAAGAAGATGAGCTCGGTGCGGCCCTTGGTGCGGGTGCGTTTGCCGAAGAGATCGCCAATGAAGGGGATGGGGCCGAGGCTGGAGGTGGTCTTGGAACCGGAGACACGCTTGAGGCCGCCGAGGACGATAATCTCGCCATTCTTGGCACTGACGAAGGATTCGGTAGTGCGCTCGCCGACGATGGGCTGGCTGTTGCCGTCAATGATCACGTTGCCAAGAATGTCTTCGACGACCTGGGTGATCTCCAATTGGACGGAGCCATCGGTGCCGATGAGAGGGAGGACGGTCAGGCGGATACCGATTTTTTGTTGAGTGATCGAGGAGCTGGTGGTGAGACCGGTGGAAGAGCCGGAAGAGCCGGAGGTGGTGCCGGAGATGACCGGGCGAGTCTCGCCGACGAAGATCTCAGCCTTCTTGTTGTGGCTGGTGACGATGGACGGGCTGGAGAGGATGGACGTGTTGTCCTTGCGCGGGTTGGTGGTGATACCGATCGCGGCGGTGAGATTGCGGCTGGTGCTGGTCAGGTCGGCAAAGCCGGCTGCGGTGCCGGCGCCGGTGCCGGTGCCGATGCCGCCGACGCTGAGACCGGGGGCGGCGCCGGTGAAGCCGGTGAGTTTGTTGTTTTCGACGCGGAGACCGAGGGAGTCTATGCCGGTGCTGAGGTCGTCACTGAGGGTGACCTCGGCGACCACGATCTCGATGCGGACCTGGGCGAGGAGCACGTCTATGCGATTAACGAGGGAAGCAACGAGGCGGATGTCGTCGGGGGTGCCGGCGACGATGATGGCGTTGGAGCGCTCGTCGGCCACGATGGTGAGGAGACTGCTGAACTCCTCGGACGGGGCGCCGGGTGTGGTGGTGGAGGCAGCGGCGGCGGGGGCGGCGGGCGTGGCCGGTGCGGCGGGGGCGGGTGTGTTGGGGCGGCGGGAAGTGGCGCCGGCGCGGCCGGTGTCACCGCCGGCGGCGCGGGCGGTGGTGTTTTGGCCGCTGATGAGTTTGCCGAGCAGGGCCTCGACATCGAGGGCGTTGGCATGCTTGAGGAAGAGGACCTCGCTGCGGGTGCTGGGGTCGGCGCGGACGTCGAGCTTGGAGATGAGGTTATCGAAGAAGGCCTGCTCGCGCGGATCGCTGATGAGGAGGAGCTGGTTGATGCGGTCGTCGGCCTGATAGGTGGTGGTCGCGCCGATCTGGGCGGCGAGGGCGCCGCTGAGCAGGGTGCGGAGCTTGTTGGCGATGTCGGACGCCTTGGCGAACTCCAGGCTGTAGGTCTTGACCGCGAGACCGGAAGAAGCGGGGCGGTCAACGGTGGTCATGATTTCCTCGATACGCTGAAGGTTGCTCAGGCCATCGGTGATGAGGACGGAGTTGTTCTTCTCAAAAATGACCGGGGCCGCGCCGAGGGCGGGATTGAGGAGCTGGCTGATTTGGGGGACGAACTCGGCGACGCGCAGGAACTCCAAGGTGAAGAGCTTGGTCGCGATGCGTCCGGTGGCAGGGAGGCCGAGGGTCGAGCCCTGGATAAAATCGGGGGCGTCGGTGCGGATGAGATTGAGCGGGGTGACTTTGAGGAAACGGTCGCCGAGCGGGGTGAGGCCGACCCCGTTCATATTGAGGAGGGTTTCGAGGGCGCGGAGGGCGTCGCCTTTGGGCAGGGGTTTGTCGAGGGTGAGCGCGTAGGTGCCGGGGGGCAGGGAGGCGGGGCGCAGGAGGGTGCGGGTGGTCAAACGCTCCACGAGATCGAGAACCTCGCCCAGGCCGACATCGCGCAGAATGAGTGGACCGAACAGGGTGGCGGGGTCCGGCACCAGGCTTGCGACAGAAGGGGCGGCGGCGGGGCGCGGGGCGGGCGGCGGGGTCTGGCCCAGGTTCTGGTTGCCCGGCGGGGCCAGACGCACCCCGGATTCCGCCTCCGGTGCGGAGGGGTCTTGGGCGACTAGCGGCGCAGTAAAGGCCAGGAAGTGGGCACAAAGCAGGCTGATGAGCGGGGTGGAGATTCGAAAGGGGCAACGCATTGATGGCAAAGGACGCTTTAGCTCAGATAAGGATACAAGGTGAGTCGAATGAAAATGCACTGCGTAGAAAACGGGTGGGAGCGGCGCGAGTGAGGGACGCGGTGGTCTGGGTTGCGAATACGGGGAATTGATCGCGGCGGGCCCAGTCCCGCCTGCGGGGCCTAACCTCGGAGACTTAGAACAAGAGGTGCTTTACGGTGAGGCCCTTGTTGATGAGTTGTTTCAGGGACTGGATGCCGATGGTGAGGTGGTCGTCCACGTAGGCGGCGTCAACTTTTTGATCGGAGACGGAGGTCTTGATGCCGTCGGGCGTCATGGGCTGGTCGGAGACGAGGAGGAGCGCGCCGGTGGGGATCTCGTTGAAGAAACCCGTGGTGAAGATGGTGGCGGTCTCCATATCAATGGCGATGGCGCGGATCTTTTTGAGGTAGGCCTTGAACGGATCGTCGTGCTCCCAGACGCGGCGGTTGGTGGTGTAGACGGTGCCCGTCCAGTAATCGCGGCCGCGATCGCGGATGGTGGTGGAGATGGCCTTCTGGAGGGCGAAGGCGGGCAGGGCGGGGACCTCGGGGGGGAAGTAGTCGTTGCTGGTGCCCTCGCCGCGGATGGCGGCGATGGGCAGAATGAAATCGCCGAGCTCGGCGCGGTGTTTGATGCCGCCGCATTTGCCGAGGAAAAGCACGGCCTTGGGGGAGATGGCGGAGAGCAGATCCATCACGGTGGCGGCGGTGGCGCTGCCCATGCCGAAGTTGATGATGGTGATGCGGCCGGCGGTGGCGCTGGGCATGGGCTTGTCGCGGCCGCGGATGGGGACGCGGTGCTGTTGGGCGAAGAGTTTCACGTAGTGCTGAAAGTTCGTCAGCAGGATGTGGTCGCCGAACTCCGCCAGCGGGACGCCGGTGTAACGGGGGAGCCAGTTTTGGACGATATCTTCGCGGGAATTAAGGGCCATAGTGGTGGGGGAAGGGTTCGAGAGGGTGGAGGGGAATGAAACCTGAAACCTGAGACCTGAGACTTGAGGATGGAGGACGGAGAGCGGAAAGCTGAGGGCTGAAACCGGAGGGGAGGAAAACGCTACTTCGCGGCGGCGGGCGCTGCGGCGGCAGAGAGTTCGAGGGCGGAGGCGGGAATGGTTTGTTCCCACTGGAAAACGTTCGCTTTGTCGTAGCAGCGGATGACGAGGGCGCGGGTGTCTTTGGTGCCGGTTGCGCTGATTTTGCAGTAGTTCTGGGTGCCGACGATGGTGCCGGCGATGACGGCGGGGTCGGTGGCCTTTTCACTCGTGGCGGCTGCCCAGGAACCGGAGGACAAGGGCGACGAGGTGAGCTCGTAGATGAACTGGGTGCCGGCCTCGTCGAGCGGGCGGCGGTAGAGGGCGGTGTGATGGACATCGCCGGTAAGGAACACCACCCCGGTGATTTTGTTTTCGTGGATAAAATCAATGAGCTCCTCGCGTTCGCGGCGGTAGAGTTCGTGCGTTTCGGAGCGGGTGGTTTTAATCACGCTCTGGATGACCTGGCCGCCGGTGACGATGAATTTGAAGCGCTGGTGGCGTTTGGATTGGGAGTTAAGCAGGGCTTGGCGGAGCCAGGTGTTTTGGCGTTCGCCCCAGGCGGATTTGCGGGGATTCTTATCTTGGTCGAGGGTGGTGTCGTCGCGGTAGGTGCGGTCGTCCATGAGGAAGAAGGCGGCGTCGCTCCAGAGGAATTTGCCGTAGACGCCGGGGTTGGTGCGCTCGCCGTAGGTGGGATTGCCCCAGTAGGCTTGGAAGGCGGCGAGGGTGGTGTCCTTAAACTCGAAGGACTGGTTGGTGTTGTCATCGCCAGCATCATGGTCGTCCCACGTGGCGTAATGGTGCATGACGGCGTAGAGCTTTTGCTGATCGGGGGTGGCGCGGTCCTTGGAGTAGCGATACCAGATGCCGCTTTCAGAGGAGTAATCGGCCTCGCGCAAGTAGAGGTTGTCGCCGCCCCAGAGGCAGAAGTCGGCGCCGCTCTCGGCCATGTGTTTAAAAATCTCGGTGCCCTGGCCGTAGGGCTTGCCGGGGCGGTCGTAGGCGGGGTCGTTAAGGTAGGCGCAGGAGCCGAAAAGGAAGGAGAAGTCGGGCGCGGGTTTGCGCCATTCC
>JAIYBI010000426.1 GCA_027488595.1 Opitutaceae bacterium
CACCGCGCCCAAGGCAAAAACGTCCTCTACCCCATCGGCTGGGACGCCTTCGGTCTGCCCACCGAAAACTACGCAGTCAAAACCGGCCGCCACCCGCGCGAGGTCACGGTGGAAAACGTCACCACTTTCCGCCGCCAGCTCCGCGCCATCGGCGTTTCCTACGACTTCGAGCGCGAGGTGGACACCACCGACCCGCGCTACTTCCGCTGGACTCAATGGATCTGGCTCCAGCTCTTCAAAAAAGGACTCGCTTACGTCGAAGAGAAACCCGTCTGGTGGTGTCCCGCCCTCGGCACCGTGCTGGCCAACGAAGAGGTCATAGACGGCCTCTCCGAGGTCGGTAAACACCCCGTCGAGCGCCGCCCGCTCCGCCAGTGGGTGCTCCGCATCACTGCCTACGCCGATCGGCTGCTCTCCGACCTCAAACTCGTGGACTGGCCCGACTCCACCAAACGCATGCAAGAGGCCTGGATCGGCCGCAGCGAGGGTGCCGAGCTGCTCTTCGCCCTCGAAAACCCCGCCCTCGGCGAACTCAAGGTATTCACCACCCGCCCCGACACCCTATTCGGCGCCACCTTCATGGTCATCGCACCCGAGCACCCGCTCGCCGACGCCCTCACCACTCCGGCCCAACGCGAGGCAGTCTCCGCCTACCGCCGCCTCGCCGCCGCCAAATCCGACCTCGAACGCACCGATCTCGCCAAGGGCGAAAAGACCGGCGTCTGGTCCGGCTCCTTCGCCATCAATCCCGCCAACGGCCACAAAATCCCCGTTTGGATCGCCGACTACGTCATCATGGGCTACGGCACCGGTGCCATCATGGCCGTGCCCGCCCACGACGACCGCGACTACGCCTTCGCCCAAAAGTTCAACATCCCTGTAATCCAGGTCATCGAGCCCGACCACGAGGCCGGCACCAACGGCACCAGCACCACGCCCCTCCCCTACACCGGCGACGGTCGCCTCGTCCACTCCGAAGGCTACACCGGCCTGCCCTGGGCCGACGCCAAAGCGAAAATCACCGCCGACCTCGCCGCCCGCGGCCGCGGCCAGTCCACGGTTAACTTCAAACTCCGCGACTGGCTCTTCTCCCGCCAGCGCTACTGGGGCGAGCCATTCCCCCTCGTCTGGGTCAACCCCGAGGACTACGCCGCCGCCACCGCCCACGCGCTCGCCTCCGGCGTCGCCCTCCCTCTCCCCGCCGAGCCCGTCACCTGCGTGATCAACGGCCAGACCCGCTTCGCCCTGCCTCTGCCCGAGTCCGCGCTCCCCCTCCGGCTGCCCGAGACCAAAACCTACCAACCCACCGGCACCGGCGAGAGCCCCCTCGCCGCCATCACCGATTGGGTGGACATCTGGTTCGACGCCGCCACCGGCACCGCCGTCCCCGCCACCGAACCCCGCCCCGCATCCCACTACGTTCTGGCCCGCCGCGAGACCAACACCATGCCCCAATGGGCCGGCTCTTGCTGGTATTACCTGCGCTACCTCGACACCCAAAACGACACCGCCCTCGCCTCCCCCGCCGCCCTCGATTATTGGAAGGGGCCCGACATCTACGTCGGCGGCGCTGAGCATGCCGTCCTCCACCTCCTCTACGCCCGCTTCTGGCACAAGGTCCTCTACAACCTTGGCGTCGTCCCCACCCTCGAACCGTTCACCCGCCTCTTTCACCAAGGCATCATCCTCGGCGAGGACGGCGAAAAAATGTCCAAATCCCGCGGCAACGTCGCCAATCCCGACGACATCATCCGTAGTCACGGCACGGATACACTCCGGCTTTACCTCATGTTCCTCGGCCCCCTGGAGGCCATGAAGCCATGGAACCCCAACGGCATCGAGGGCGTCCACCGTTTCCTGCAAAAAATCTGGCGCGAGTGCGTCGAACGCGACACCGGCCGCCCCAACCCGAAACTCTCCGACACCGCCGACGCCACCTCGCCCGAACTCGCCAAACTCCTCCACGAGACGATCAAGAAAGTCGGCGACGACATCACAGGCCTGCGCTACAACACCGCCATCTCCGCGATGATGATTTTCAGCAACGCGTGGCAAAAGGCCGAGCGCATCTCCCGCCGCGACGTGCTGAGCTTCCTGCAAATCCTCGCGCCCCTCGCCCCGCACATCGCCGAGGAACTCTGGGCCCGCCTCGGCGGCTCCGAAATCGCCCCAACCGCCGGCCAGGCGCCCTGGCCGGCCTACGATCCCGCCAAGCTAGTCGCGTCGGAGGTCAAAATCATCATCCAGATCAACGGCAAACGCCGCGGCGAACTCCTCCTCCCAGTCGGCACCTCCGAAGCCGCCGTGCTCGCCGCCGCCCAAGCCAACCCCGAGGCCATCCCCCACCTCACCGGCAAGGAGCTGAAGCGCGTCGTTTACGTCCCCGGCAAGATCCTCAACATCGTCGTCGCCTGAGCCGCCTCGCCCGCCGCAATGCCGTCCCCGCTCTCCCAGTTCCTCCCCGCCGGCTTCGACCCCCGCCGCCCCGTCGCGCTCATCGCGGGCCAAGGTCGCTACCCTGCGCTCGTGGTCGAAGGCATCCGCGCCGCCGGAGTGCCGGTGCGCCTCATTGCGATGGACGAGGAAACCTCCCCTGAACTCCAGGAAGCCTTCCCCGAGTCCGAGCGCGTGCTCATCAAGGTTGGCCAGATCGGTGCCATGCTCAAAGCCCTCAAACGCTTCGACGCCGGTTACGCCTACATGGCCGGCCAGGTCTCGCCCCGCCGCCTTTTTTCCGGCCTCCACCCCGACCTGAAGGCCCTCGCCATCATGGCCACGCTCAAGCGCCGCAACGCCGAGACCATCTTCGGCGCCATCGCCCGCGAGATCGAGGACATCGGCGTTCACCTGCTCGACGCCCGCGCTTTCATTGACGCCCACCTCGCCACGCCCGGCACGATGACCCGCAAAAAATTTCCCATCGAGCGCGACTACCTCGAGCACGGCCTGCACATCGCCCGCGAGAGCGCCCGCCTCGACATCGGCCAGGGCTGCGTCGTGCGGAAAGGAACCGTCCTCGCCGTCGAGGCCTACGAGGGCACCGACGCCATGCTCACCCGCGCCGGCACGCTCAAGACCGACGAAACCCTCTTCGTCAAAACCGTCAAAGCCCGCCAGGATTACCGCTTCGACGTCCCCTGCTTCGGCCTCAAAACCCTCGAGACCATGCACGCCGCCTCCATTCACGCCGCCGCCCTCGAAGCCGGCCGCGTCATCCTCATTGATAAGCCGGCCGTGCTCGCCCGCGCCGACGAACTCGGTATCAGTCTCCTTGGCGCGGAGTGACCGTCGCCCCTCGACGCATCCTAATCGCGCGATCCGCATTCGACATTCGTCATTAGTCATTCGTCATTATTCCGCCATGGCCTCCTCCCTTGTCATCCCCGTCATCATCAAAGGTCTCATGCCCACCGCCAACGGTTGCGCCGTCTTCCTGGGTGACGACAACAAGACCTTCGTCATCTACGTGGACCACGCCGTGGGCAACGCCATCAAGATGTCGCTCGACGGCGTGAAAAAAGACCGCCCCCTCACCCACGATCTCATCGCCCACATCCTCACCGGCCTCGGCGCGACCCTCGAACACGTCGTGGTCAACCATGTCAACGAGGGCACTTTCTTCGCGCGCATACTTCTGCGCATGGAAAACGAGTTGGGCAAAAAAATCGTCGAGCTCGACGCCCGCCCCAGCGATTCCATCGTCCTGGCGCTGACCCACAAGCGCCCGATCCTTGTCGCCAGAAAAGTTTACGACGCCGTCGAGGACATGTCCGAGATCCTCGAGCGCGTCCTTAAGCAACAAGCCGAGACCCCGCCCGAGTCCGACAGCGACGAGGACGACGACAAATAGGCGTCCTGCGTCTCCTCCTCTCGGGCCAATGGATTGAAATCGCGAGACGGCCAAAAAAGCGCGCGCACACCCGCCTCCACCGTTCTTCTTTCTTGCGCCACTCGCTTCGAGAGTTTGTTACTGCGCCGCCGTTTTCCTGATGCGTCTCCGCTTCGCCCACCTCCTCGCCTTGTTTGCCTGGCTGCTCGCCACCGGCAGCCATTGGGACTTGGTGCAAGGCCTCGGCTGGGGCCGCATGATCGCCACCTACAGCCAGACCATGCCGCTGGCCGAGGCCGTCCGCCTCACCTTCACGCCGGACAACATGTGCGGCGTCTGCGAAGTCGTCGCTGCCGCAAAACAGGCCGCCTCCGCCGACCCCGCCGCGCCCACCGCCGCTCCGTCCGCCTCGCAAAAAATCTTTCTCGCCCTCGCCCCTTCGGGGGTCCTCGTCTTCACCGCCCTGCCCGCCGCTCGCTGGCCCGCCGAAGACATGATGCCGGACGCCTGCGCGCGTCCCGCTCCCCCCGCAGAGCCGCCACGCGCGGCCTGATCCAAACCAAGCCAGTCGTATCCGCGCCGCCCGATTCTCGAAATCAGGTCCGTCGCGTTCGTCCTTCGCTTAATCGCTCCGCACGCAGGTCGGCCGCACCCACTTCGCCGGGTCCGGACGCGCGGCGGGGTCGCCTTGGAATCAGTCCGCACCCGTCAGCTCACCCTTCATGAAAGTTTCCCGTCTCATCCTTACCGCCGCCCTTGCGGCTATCGTCAATGGCCCGCAAGCCTTCGCCCACATCAGCTACACCGACCGACAATTCGGCACGCTGTCCTACTACACGCCCGCCACCATTCTTCCCGTCGCCGCCAACCGCACCCTCAGCAGCAGCTTCGGCTGGGCCGACGCCACCGACGCCAACTGGGGCGACAGTCATCGCGGCCGGTTCTACAGCTTCACCCTCGCCTCTACCTCGACGGTGATCGTCACCGCCGAGCGCAGTGACAATACCCTCATCCAAACCGGAGCCGCCGGCGTTTTCCTACCCGCTTTCTCCATCTACAAGGGCATCGCACCCGCCTCCACCCACGATTCTTCTCCCAACACCGTCAACTGGCTGCGCTCCCAGTTCGGCAACACCGCCGTCGCCGAGTCGTTCACCGACTCGAACCCCAACTCCGTCTGGGATACCAACGAGCCCTTTACCGACACCAACAACAACGCCGTCTGGGACTCAGCCGGGCTGGGCGACGCAATCGATGGCTACTCCGGCAAGGAGGGAGCCGCCAACGCCCTCGGCAACTGGCGCATTTACAGCGATGGCGGCGCCTTCGTTGACTTCGAACACGTGGGCCACGCCGCCGACGGCACTTCGGCCAACTTCGGCAACGCCGCCGGCATCACCGGCGACGATGTAGCCGACGGCTATGTCACCGCCATGTTCACCGACCTAGCACCGGGCAACTACTCGGTTTTCCTGGCTGGTGCCAGCAACCTCGCCCAGTTCACCGAGCCCGGCCCCTCGACGTTTCCGACCTACACCGTGGGCCTCACTTTGCAGGCCATTCCCGAGCCCTGTTCCTACGCCCTCATCGCGGGCGCGGGCGCACTCGGTTTCCTGAGCCTCCGCCGTCGCCGTCGCGCCTG
>JAIYBI010000064.1 GCA_027488595.1 Opitutaceae bacterium
GATGAAACCAGCGGCATTCATGGCCCATTTCGGACCATGCACTCATTTGGCCGAGTATTTTTTTGGAGATGCCATTTTCCGTGGCCAGATCGGCCATTTGTAGAAGGTAGGCTATCCGCATGGGTGGTGTGGCGCTTGCAGCCATGTGGGTGCGGGGATGGGTTCAGTGACGGACGTTGAAGCGTCGCAGCCAGAGGCCGAAATTGATGACACGCCAGACATAGAAGTTGAAGGGTTCGTCACCGTCCAAGATGCGCAGCGCTTTGGCGCGGGTGGCGGCATTGAGTATGCCTCGGGATGCGGCGATGGACTCGTCAAGCAGGCGAATGAAAGCATCGCGGTGGAGGGTGCGCATCCAAACTTCCTCGGCGGTGGCGAAGCCGAGTTTGTCGCGGCGCAACCGCACGCTCTCCGGCAGGCGTCCGTTCATGCCCTCGCGGAGCACGCGTTTGGTCCAGCCGCCGCTGAGTTTATGTCCCTCGGGAAGGCCCAGGCAAAATTCGACGAGGCGGTAGTCGAGGAACGGGAGGCGCGATTCGACGCCGTGGGACATCGAGTCGCGGTCCGCCCAGTGAAGCAGCATTGGGAGATTGAGTGACACGAGTTGGGCGCGACAGAGCGAGCGGAGTGGATCACGAAGGTTCACCGATCCAAGGTGGGGCGAACGGGGCGAGGCTCCGAGTTTTTGCAAGTCGATGAATGGGGGCGCCTGCGTGGTGCGACCGGTGAGCTGCCGCAGGCGGTCGGCTAGGCTGGCGGGCAGAAGCTCGTTGGCCAATACGCGGGCTTGCATACCGTAGCGGAGCAATCCGTCGCGGTTCAGCGCGACGCTTTCGCGGGCGAAGGTGGTAAGGCGGCCTTGGGCGAGCAGACCGGCGAGGCGGGGACCGAAAAAGCCATGGTAACCTCCCAGGGCCTCGTCCGCGCCTTGGCCGTCGAGCAGCACTTTCACGCCGGACTCGCGGGCCTGTCGGTAAACGCACCATTGGGCGTAAATGCTGGTGGAGCCGAAGGGCTCGTCCTGTTGCCAGACGAGGTCGTCAATCTCAGTTAGGAGTCGCTTGGGGTCGGGGATCAGGTGGTGTGGCGTGGCGCCGGTGTGCTTAACGACGTCCTCGATGTAGCGGCGCTCGTCGAAGCGGGCGACATCGGAGTAGGCGGAGAAGGTGTTTTGCCGCGCCCCGGCATCGTCGCCGAGCTGGGCGCGCATGGTGCAAACGATGGCGGAGGAATCGAGGCCGCCGGAAAGGCAGGTGCCGACGGGCACATCGGCTCTCAGACGGAGTCGGACGGAGTCGTCGAGCAGATCGCGGAAACGGATGCCGGCGGCGGCCAGATCACCGGCGAACGGGGTGGGAGTGAGATGATACCAGCGTTGCGGGCGGGCGTGGGGTAACTCCGCGAGCGAGGAAGCCAGGCATTCGCCGCCGCGCAATTGGGTGACGCCGGCAAATAGGGTTTCGGCGCCGTGGTCGGTGAGTCCCCAGTTGAGAAAATCGTAAGCGGCCTGGCCGTTGAGGCGAGCGCTCCAGGCGGGGTGGGCGGTGAATTGCTTTATCTCGGAGGCGAGCGCGAGGCCGCCGCCGGGAGTGGGCCAGAGGTAGAGAGGTTTTACGCCGAAGCGGTCGCGGGCAACGAACACGCGGGCGCGGCGGCGGTCCACGAGGACGAAGGCAAACATGCCGTTGAAGCGGGCGAGGCAGGCTTCGTCCCATTGGCGGTAGGCGGCGAGGATGACCTCGGTGTCGGTGCCGGTGTGGAAGGCGTGGCCGAGAGCCGCGAGCTCGGCGCGGATCTCGAGGTAGTTGTAGATTTCGCCGTTAAAGGTGAGCCAGAGTTCGCCGCTGGCGTCGGGCATGGGTTGGTGGCCGGCGGCGGATAGATCGAGAATGGACAGCCGGCGGTGGCCGAGGGCGAGGGTGCAACCGGGAGGAGGCGAGGGTAGGGCGGCGACGCCGGCGGGAGTTTCGGAGGACGCGACGGCCGTGGCTTCGAGAGCGGCGGGGCTCTGCGGGCGGAAAAACGCGAAGCCTTCGCCGTCGGGACCGCGATGCCGTGCGAGCGCGGACATCCCGCGCATGGTCGTTTCGAGCCACGCGGGAGCGGACGGTTCGTAGAGGGCTGCTATTCCGCACATCGTGGTGAATGCAAGAGGCGTCCGACTTCTTGGCGAAGGATTTCGCGTTCGTGATCCCAGGAGAGGAGTGGGGCGGCGAGGTGGGAGGCGGCTTTGAACGCGTCGATTTCGCCCGCTGTCAGTTTGTTTAGAGAGGAGGCAAGCGCTCCGGGGGTGAAGTCCTTGGCGACAATGCCTAGACCGTGCTTACGGACGAGGTTCGCCATTTCCGGAGAGGGCCCGATGGCGATAGCCAGGCGAGCCTGGATGAATTCGAAAAACTTATTCGGCAGCGCGTGCCGGTTGTTAAAGGAGTTGGGCTCGAGGAGATAGAGGCCGAGGTCGTAGTGGTTGAGGAGAGATGGAATCTCGGGCATCGGCACCGGGTCTAGGAAGCGAACGCGCGGACGGTCGCGAGCGAGTTGACGCAGGTAGTCGAGATAGGCCGGGTCGGTCGGGACCAGGATGAGGTCGA
>JAIYBI010000412.1 GCA_027488595.1 Opitutaceae bacterium
GCTCGAAGCGGACGGCCTCGGCGGCTTCGCCTCCGGCACCGCCACCGGTGCGCGAACCCGCCGCTACCACGCCCTGTTTCTATGCGGGGAGAACGGTCCTGTCGGTCGTCGCGTGCTCGTCAACGGCTTCGACGCCGTCGTGAAAACCCCGCGCGGCGACTTCCCGATAAGCTCGCAGCATTACACCCCCGGCGTGATCTCGCCCGATGGGGCTTCGCGGATCTGCGAATTCACAACCGACCCCTGGCCTTGCTGGGTCTTCGATCTGGGCGACGGAATCGCGATAACTCAGGAGATTTTCGTTCCCCGCGGGATGCAGGTCGCCGTGGTTGTCTGGCGGGTTCGCGGCGAGCGCCGTGGACTGCGGCTTCAGGTGCGACCGTTCCTTTCGGGCCGCGATTACCACTCGATGCATCACGAGAATGGTGGCTTCGATTTCTCCCACGGAACGAATCAAAACCGAATCACCTGGAAACCCTACGGCGAGCCGACCACCATCCACTCCCTCGCCAACGCCGCCTACACGCATGCGCCCGCATGGTATCGGAATTTTGAATATGCGGAGGAGCGCTCGCGCGGTTTGGATTGTGTCGAGGATCTTGCCTCGCCCGGCATCCTCACCTGGGATCTTTCTCACGGGGACGCATTCTGGGTGCTCGCTCGACCCAGCGCGTTGGAATCCTGGTCGCAGAACTCGCCCGAGTTTGTCAGTTTGGTCGAGCAGCTGTCGGCTGACGAAAAACTTCGCCGTGCCGCGCTGGGTTCGCCTCTGGATCGCGCCGCTGAGGCTTATCTTATCCGCCGCGGCGTGGGCTGGACCATTGCCGCTGGTTATCCGTGGTTCACTGATTGGGGGCGCGACACCTTCATCGCCCTCCGAGGCTTGTGCCTCTCAACCGGACGGCTGGAAATGGCGCGGGACATCCTGCTCTCCTGGACCGGCGCCATTTCGCAGGGCATGTTGCCCAATCGTTTCCCCGATCAGGGAGAAACTCCGGAGTTCAATTCGGTGGACGCCTCCCTCTGGTTTGTGGTGGCCGTCCACGACTTCACCGAAGCCGCGTCCGCCGCAAAGTTTCCTTTGTCCAAATCCAATCGCGAACAACTGGTTGCGACCACCGAGCTCATCCTCGCCGGCTACGCCGAAGGCACGCGCCACGGCATCCGGTCCACCGCCGATGGTTTGCTGGCCTGCGGTGAGCCCGGGGTGCAGCTCACGTGGATGGACGCAAAAGTGGGCGATTGGGTCGTCACCCCGCGCACCGGAAAGCCGGTGGAGATTCAGGCCCTCTGGCTCAACGCGCTCTGGATCGGCATCCGTTTCGGAGCCACTCGTTGGCAAGATACGCTGGATCGCGGGCTCACCGCGTTCGAGCACCGGTTCTGGAACGAGGACGCCGGATGCCTCTACGATGTGGTTGATGTAGATCACGCGCCGGGCAGACTGGACGCCGCGATTCGACCGAACCAAATTTTCGCCGTCGGTGGTTTACCGTTCCAGATTGTCCAAGGTGAACGCGCCCGCCGTATCGTCGCGACGGTCGAAGACCAGTTGCTCACCCCGCTCGGCCTCCGTTCGCTTTCGCCGCGCGATCCGGCTTACCGGGCCAGCTACAACGGTGGCGTATGGGAGCGCGACGGTGCCTACCACCAAGGCACGGTCTGGCCCTGGCTGATCGGTGCCTTCGTGGAGGCGTGGCTGCGGGTTTCGACCAAAACCCCGAAGTCCGCTTGTGCCGAAGCAGAGCGTCGTTTTCTGGAGCCGTTCCTAGACCACCTCGATACCGCCGGGATCGGTCATGTCTCCGAAATCACCGACGCCGAATACCCGCACTCTCCCAAGGGCTGCCCGTGGCAGGCTTGGTCCGTCGGCGAACTGCTCCGAGCCCGTAGTCTTGTTTCCAGCATTCCCCTACCGGTTCCGCCGGTCAGCGCATCCCCGAAAACAAAAATTTCGGGCAAACGAATCGAAAAACTCCCATTAGCCTGATCCTTATGTCCAAAAATCCCGAAGCTCTCCGTCTCACCTCCGCCGCCGCCGCCGACTCCCTGTGGCGTCTTTGGGGCCCCTATCTTTCCGAGCGCCAATGGGGCACGGTGCGCGAAGACTACAGCGCGGGCGGCAACGCGTGGGAATACTTCCCGCACGACCACGCGCGCAGCCGCACCTACCGTTGGGGGGAGGACGGGCTCATGGGCATCAGCGATTCCAGCCAACGCTTGTGTTTCGCCGTAGCGCTCTGGAACGGGCGCGACCCCATCCTAAAGGAGCGTCTCTTCGGCCTCACCAATTCCGAGGGCAACCACGGCGAGGACGTGAAGGAGATCTACCACTATCTCGACGCCACCCCGACCCAGTCCTACCTGCGCGGCCTCTACAAGTATCCGCACGCCGAGTTCCCCTACGCCCAATTGGTGGATGAGAATCGTCGGCGCGGCCGTGAAGCCGCCGAGTATGAACTGCTCGACACCGGTGTGTTCGATGCCGACCGCTACCACGACGTAGTCGTCGAATACGCCAAAGCGGCGGCGGACGATATACTCATTCGCATCACGATCCACAACCGCGGACCCGAGGACGCAGCCCTGCACGTGTTGCCCACCCTTTGGTTTCGTAACACCTGGTCCTGGTCAGAGGGCGCGGCCAAGCCGGTGCTCAGCGTCCCCCACGACGGCGCGGTAGACGCCCATCATCCCGACCTCGGCTCCTATCGGCTCCGGTTGGAGGGACAGCCAGAGGTATTGTTCTGCGAAAATGAGACCAACGCCCACCGTCTCTTCAACCAACCCGCGTCCGGCTACCCCAAAGACGCCATCAACGACCATATCGTGCACGGCCGCACCGCCGCCACCAATCCTGACCGCACCGGCACCAAAGCCGCCGCGCATTACCACGTGGTCGTTCCCGCCGGCGGCCAGATCAGCCTTCGCCTGCAGCTGAGTGCGCTAAATACGGCCGCCCCAATTGCCACCGACGGCTGGGGCGATTTCGACCGAGTCTTCGCCGCTCGTATCGCGGAAGCGGATACGTTCTACGCGGGGATTCAAAGGGGCCTCACCAACGTCGATGCC
>JAIYBI010000529.1 GCA_027488595.1 Opitutaceae bacterium
CGGACGGAAATGCGAAGGAGACCGGGCGGCGCTTTGCGGATTTGGTGCGCGATTTGATCGTGAAACCGGAGATGGTTCACGAGGCGCGAAGGTGTGCGCGGCGGGCGGCCGAGACGACTTACGGGCACGTTGAAACGAGTCGGCGGTGGAGGAAGTTTGTGGGCAAACTTGAGGGCGGAGGGGGCTAGCGACTAGCTTCTAGGAACGAGGAACTAGCAACTGGCGATTGCCTCTTGCCTCCACCTCTTTGTTTGTGGGCGGTGGTCGTGAGTTACCCGCCTTGTTGCTCTCGTAATACTGCTTATCCGATTGAAGCAGGGCCCGGAGGGCGCCCTAGTAAATAAATGTCGGAGCAAAGGGAGGGGAAGGGTCTCAGGGCGCGGTCCAAAATCACGGCGGACGAACGAATCCATGGCTTGGTCGAATGGTGTCCCTGCCAGTTGCGTCCGACGATCTGAACTTCCCGCAGCTTAAGGTCGTGAGCAATGTAGCGGAGGTCGTCGACATCTGGTTCTCGCACGTGTCCGCGAAACAACTCGGAATCATACCAGTCCTCCATAAAACTCCACTTGTTCCGACCGAGCCAGGCGGTTGCTCGCTTGCGAAGGTTAGCGCAATTTGGTCCGCAGAGCAGGAAAAGGCCCAGAGGATCCATAGACTCGACGACACCCCTGAACAGCCTTTTCGGGGAATGGTGCCAATGCTCCATACTGTGAAATGAAGTAATCACCGTTATGCCGGCACACTCTCGCTGCAGGCCGTCCTCAATTACATCGCGCGAGAGAATCTCTATGCCGAGAGCCTTATGCTGGGCAAGGGCATCATCGCCTACGTCGGCGTTAACCTTATCCCGGAAGTCGTCAACCAGGAGAACCCGGCGAAAGCCGAGCGCTGCACATCCCAGCGAAAAAAGTCCTAACCCGCCTCCGATGTCACAAAGGGAGATCTCGTTCGGTTTTTTCCCTGGGAATTCATTTAGCACTAAACGGATGTGGTCCGCGATACGTGGAATGTCGCGCAGCTGAGATTCCACGAGCTCGGAGGGATACTTCTCGGATAGACCGCGTAGAAGCTGTGGCAGGTTGGTTTGCATGGGTGGACTGGCGAGCGGCAGGATGTATGAATCAGCATTGCGGCGCCAAATCCATGTCGAACTTTCGGTGGCCACCTTGCTCGCTGGTTTCAGTGGTTGGGTATAGCTTAACGGCAGAAGACGTTTGGTGCATTTCGCGTCACTTCAGACGAAAGCGCACCGTGCTTCCACGACGTAGGAGCGGGCTTCGATGGTGCAGTTCACCAAGAGATCAGCCGGAAGTGGGGGGAGTTTATTGCTAAACTTGAGGGCGGAGGACGGAGGGCGGATTAGGCTTCTCAAGTAGGTGGCGGCTGTTTTGGTCGATGAGGCATGATTATACGAAATGTTCGAGAGCTTGATGCGTATCAGGAGGCGTTTGCGTTTCAGCAGGAGGTTTTTGCCACTAGTAAGTCCTGGCCTCGCGAAGAATCCTATTCACTGACGGATCAGGTGCGCCGAGCATCACGGCCCATTGGTGCGAATCTGGCCGAGTCTTGGGCCAAGCGTCGGCATCCCGCACATTTTCTAAGCAAACTGACCGACTCCGACGCGGAATTACAGGAGAGTATACATTGGATTGATACTGCCAAGGCTCGCGGATATCTCGACGAAGATGGTCACGCGCGTCTTCTGGAGCGCTCTGCTCGAGTTGGCCGGCTATTGGGTGCGATGACGGCAAAACACGAAAGCTTTTGCATTTCGTCCTGAGAACCCGTCCGCCGCATCGCTGGTATCCGACACTCTGTCATCCGTCCTCCGACTCTCTTCATGCGTTTATTGATCGTTTCCCAAGTTTATGTGCCTGATCCGGCGGCGGTGGGGCAGCATATGGCCTCGGCGGCAGAGGCCTTGCATGAGCGCGGGGCGGAGGTCGTGGTGCTGACGGCGGACCGGGGTTATGACGATCCCTCGGTGCGCTATGCGAGTCGTGAAACGCGCGGCGGGGTGAATGTGCGGCGTCTGCCATTTTCCTCGCTGGGCAAGCGTTCGCTGCCGGTGCGGTTGGCGGGAATGCTGTCGTTTTTAGGGCAGGCCGGTTTGAGGGCTCTATTCATGCCACGCCTGGATGGGCTTGTGGTCTCCACCTCACCGCCGATGGCGGGAGTGCTCATCGCGCTGGTGGGGTGGCTGAGGCGTATTCCGGTGGCGTTTTGGGCGATGGATCTCAACCCCGAGCAGGCGGTGGCGCTGGGCAAGGCGCGGGCGGGCGGGTTGGCGGCGCGGGCTTTTGCCCGGAGCAACCGGTTTTTGCAGGCAAAGGCCGCCCGCGTGGTGGTGCTGGATCGCTTTATGGCGGGTAAACTCGAAGCGCGCGGGCCGCACCGACCGCCGACTTTGGTGATTCCGCCCTGGCCGCTCGAAGGGGACCGTATCGGCGCGGGAGACGGCGCGGGCTTTAGGCGGCAACACGGGCTGGAAGGCAAGTTTGTGGTGATGCACAGCGGCAACCATAGCCTGGCGCATCCGCTCGCGACGGTGCTGGCGGCGGCGGAGCGACTACGCGGCGACGAGCGCCTGCGTTTTGTCTTTGTCGGCGGCGGGGTGGGGAAGCGCGAAGTTGAGGAGGCGGTGCGGGCCGGGGCTGACAACGTGATAGCGTTACCCTACCAGCCGCTGGAAGTGCTCGGTGAAGTGCTGGCGGCGGCGGATGTGCATCTCGTGGCGATGGGCGACGCGATGGTCGGCTGCGTGCATCCGTGCAAGGTTTACGGGGCGCTGGCGGCGGGCCGGCCCATCCTTTATCTCGGGCCGGCGGAGAGTCATGTCGGCGAGATCACGGCGCGGGGCGCGGGCTGGCGTATCCAGCATGGGGATACGGACGGCGCGGTGGCGACGCTGCGGGAAATCGCGGCGCGGCCGGCGGAAGAGTTGCGCGCGATGGGAGAGCGCAACCGCGCGACGGTGGAGGAGGAGTTTAACGCGGAGCGGCTGCGCGCGGAGTTTTGCGCGTTCGTGGAAAGCATGGTGGGGAAGGGGAGCGGAGCGGTTGAGACCTGAGACCTGAAACCTGATATACAGGAAACGAACGAAGCCATGTCTGATAATTCTTCATCGATTGCGCACACCGTGCTCGTGACCGGGGCTCGGGGCTTTGTCGGGCGCCCGGTGGTGGATGCGTTTCGCGCGTCGGGGTGGGCCGTGACCGGCGCGGTGCGAACGCGGGGCCAGGGTGGACGCGGAGAGGACGGCTATCGCGAGGTGGCGGCCGGGGAACTCAGTCCGGAAACGGATTGGCGCGAGGCGTTGGCTGGAGTTGACGTAGTGGTGCATCTAGCGGCGCGGGTGCACCAAATGCGGGACCAGGCGGTAGATCCGCTAGCGGAGTTTCGCCGGGTGAATGTCGAGGGAACGCGTTGGCTGGCCGAGCAGGCTGCGGCATCGGGCGCAAAGCGGTTTGTTTTTGTTAGCTCGATCAAGGTGAACGGCGAGGGCACAGCGCCGGGCCAGACTTACCGCGAGACGGACGTGCCGGCCCCCGCTGATCCCTATGGGATCTCGAAGCTGGAGGCCGAAGAGGCGTTGCGACTGGTAGGCGCGCGGACGGGTCTGGAAGTGGTGATTTTGCGGCCGCCGCTGATGGTGGGAAGGGAAGTCAAGGGGAACCTGGCAGCGTTGTCGGAGGCGATCCGGCGAGGGCGTCCGTTACCCTTCGGCTCGATTACGAAGAATCGCCGCAGCCTGCTCGACGTGCGCAATTTTGCCGACGCAGTTGTGGTTTGCGCGTCGCATCCGCGCGCGGCGGGAGAGGTTTTTCTCGTGAGCGACGGGGTGCCGGTATCAACAGCAGAGTTGGCGCTTCAAATCGGCAAGGCGGTCGGCAGGTCTCCGCTTTTGCTGCCGGTGCCGGTGGGGCTTTTGCGACTCGCCGGGCGAGTGCTGGGAAAGCGGGCGGCGGTGGGGCGACTCACCGGATCGCTCGTGATTGATGATTCCAAATTCCGGCGACTGCTGGGGTGGATGCCGAGGTTTGGGCCGGGAGACTGGGAGGTGTGACGCTTTTCGCTTACGCGCGAAACCCTAAGCACGAATCGGAATCACCAGGCGGGACTTCCGGAGGAAGGCGTAGGGCACTGGGGCAACTGCAGTGACTGCGTAGACACCGGTGATTATGTTTCGCGGTCCATTGTAGGCTATACCCGCTATCATCGTGGCACCGAAGGCAAAGAAAAGGCCCGCTGTGACGTTGCGCGAAGCAAACATCGCCGTGAGTCCTACGATAACAACAGCTACGCCCATGATCTCTAGGCCGAAGCAAATCCCTGGCATGTAGCCGGCGAAAAAGGCAATAGGAGCGAGCAGGTAACCGCGCCGCTGACGGCCGAGTTCCATCTGGACACAGTAAATTGCGAACGTGACCACACAGGTGATGAGCAGGACAATGAGTGTTTGCTCCGAGGTTTCCTGTGGCATACGCGACAAGCCAATCCCCATGATGTGGGCGCTGGCGAAGGCGCGAATTGGATCCAGCCAATAAAGCGGCACCTTCCACCACGAGCGCCGGCGGCGTCCGCTGCCTTCGTCTCCGGTATTGCGTAAATGGCCGGAGGTAAAAGCGTCAAGCAACGTGACATGCCGACAGCCTGAACCGTAAAAGAGACGGGGGGGAAGCAAGCCAAGGGCGAGGCCGCCGAGAATGATGAGCCAGTGGTTAGCCATGTGGTAAGTCGCAATAAGCGGAGGACTCCGGGCTTTTTCAAGGCACCATTTGGTGGTTAAGTTCGTTTCGGCAATCCATCGAATGCCGCCGTGCAACGAGTGCTCTATCCGCGATTCGAGATCCAGCGGCGGATCGCCTCGGGTTTCCCGCTGCTATTTCAACCCGCCGCCTTTCCCTCGGGCTCGCTCATGCCGGGGAAGGTTTGCCAGAGGGCGAGCGGAATGTCTTCGGGGCGCACGGTGGGGGAGAGACCGGCGGCGACAAGGGATGCAATCCAGGCCGCGCCGCCATCCGGGAGTTGGCCGCGAAGAAGGGTGCCGATCTGTTTGCGGCGTTGTTGAAAACAGTGGCGGATGATGAGCTTCACCTTGCGCGGGAAAATCACCGGCACCGGTTTGCGCACGATGTGAAAGAGGTAGGAGTCAACGTCGGGGCGCGGATGGAAACAGTGTCCGGAGACCTTGTGACCGGGCGCGATGTCGAAGGCGCTTTGCAGGAAAATCGAGATGGAACCGAAGAGCTTGGAGCCGGGCTTGGCCATGTAGCGCTGGGCGGCCTCGTATTGGAGCATCAATACAAGGTGGTTGGGCAGTGGTCCGGCGAGCACGGCGTCCATCCAAGGGGTGGAAATGGCGTAGGGCAGGTTGGCGACGATTTTGAAGGGCTGCTCGGGATTGGGGATGTCGGCGATGGGGTGGTCCATCGCGTCGGCTTCGAGCAGGTGAAGGCGGTCGGGGTGGAGCGGGCCGACCTCTTCGACGAGGTAGCGTGCGAGCATTGCGTCGCGCTCGACGGCCCAGACCTCGGCGCCGGCTTCGAGCAGAGTGCGGGTGAGGGTGCCGAGACCGGGGCCGACCTCGACTACCCGGTCGCCGGGCGCGACGCGGGCGAGTTCGAGGGATTTGCGGACGATGTTGCCATCAATGAGGAAGTTTTGCCCGAACGCCTTCTTCGGGTGAATACCCATCTTGGCGAGGATGTCGCGGGTTTCGGAAATGGTGAGTGGCATGACAGCTTCGCTAAATGACCAATGACGAATGACCAATGCCCAATTTGGCAGGAATGGTCGGTTGAGAATGTCGAGGGCGCGGGATCAGCGCACGCGATCAAAAGTGCCGCCGCTCGCGGCCGGCTCGTCGCAATACATGCAACGGGCAAAAGCGCGGGAAACGACGCGGTTGCATTTAACGCAGTTGAGCGGGGCGGTGGTCTGGCGCACGCGGCCGTCGAGTTTGCCGTCCTTTAGATCGGTGAGGGTTATCCAGTCGCCCAGTTCTTCCTCGGTGTAGCCGTGGCGGTCTTTGAGCAACTCCCAGAGTGCTTCATTGATGAGGGCGAGACGGTTGAAACGGGTTTCCAGCTCAGCGACGCGCGCTTCGACGCCGCTGACCTTGTTGCCGACGCGCTCGGAGGCTAGCTCGGCGTGTTGAAGCTGGTGGGCTTGGACGGCTTTAAAAATATTCATGGCGGGCAGGGCGGACTTGGGCTCAGGCGGAGCGAAACTCGTTGATCAGCACGGCGGGATCGGGGGCCTTCATGAGGGCCTCGCCGCAGAGGATGGCGTGGGCGCCGCAGGCACGGGCGCGGGCGGCGTCGGCGCCGGTGAAAATGCCGCTTTCGCTGATGGCGGTGATGTGCTTCGGGAAGCGCGGAATGAGTCGCTCGCTGAGGCCGAGGTCGCACTTAAAAATCGCGAGGTCGCGGTTGTTGACCCCTATGATCTGGGCACCGAGCACGAGGGCGCGGTCGAGTTCGGATTCGTTGTGGATCTCGAAAAGGGAGTCGAGGCCGGCGGCGTTGGCGCAGGCAAACAGCGTGCCCAGCTCGGCGTCGTCGAGCGCGCGCACGATTAGCAGGATCGCGCTGGCACCGGCCTCGCGGGCCTCGTGAATCTGGACCGGGTGCACCATAAAATCTTTTCGTATGCAGGGCCGGGCGGGAGGTCGGTCGGCGAAGGCGGTGGTGACGGCGTAAAGGTCGTCGAGCGAGCCGCCGAAGAACTTATCGTCGGTCAGCACCGAAAGGGCGTCGGCTCCGGCGGCTTGGTAGCGGAGGGCCTGTTCGGGGGCGGAGATGCCGGCCGCGATGGCACCGGCGGAGGGCGAGCGGCGCTTGATCTCGGCGATGACTGCGAGGGCGCCGTCGTCGCGCCGGAGAGCGCGGGCGAAGGACACGGGGCGGGGCAGGCGGCTGTTGAGCGCGGCGAGTTGTTCGAGGGAGACGGGGCGGGCGCGCTCGGCGACCTCCTTGCGTTTCCAGGCCATGATTTCGGTGAGCTTGTCGGACATGTGAATCGCTCCAACAAACACACGACACCCACGAAAACCAGAACGGAGTGGGGAGCGAAGCGCGGGGCGAAGCGGATTTGAGCGTGTGTTTGGCGCGAATCTTGGGTTTCTCCCATGGCATGAGTGCGCTTTACGACCTTCGCCAGACCATCGCCCGCCTTCGGGCTCCGGGCGGTTGCCCGTGGGATATCGAGCAGACCCACCAGTCGCTCACCCGGTGCCTGGTGGACGAGGTGAGCGAGTTGCTCGACACGATTGATCGCGACGACAAGCCCCACATGCGCGAGGAGTTGGGCGACGTATTGATCCAGGTGGTTTTCCACGCGCAAATCGCCGAGGAAGAAGGGCACTTCGATCTCGAAGACGTGGCGAGAGAGGTGAACGACAAACTCATTCGCCGGCATCCGCACGTGTTCGGCGATGACGGGAAACTGGGCACGGCCGCCGACGTGATCGTGAAATGGGAGCAGATCAAGGCGCAGGAAAAAAAGAATGGCCCCGCCCAGAGCGGAGTTTTCAAAGACCTGCCGCCGCGCCTGCCCGCCCTCATGTATGCCGAGGCGGTATGGAAGCAGATCGAGAAGAAAAACCTGCCCGCCGCCGATGCGGTGGACACGGCGCAGATCGCAGCGCTCGGGCAGCGGCTCGATGACGCGACGCTGGGCCGCTTTTTGTTTGAACTCAGCGCGGCCGCGCGCGTCAAGGGACTCGACCCCGAGGGCGCGCTCCGCCGCCATGCCGACGGCGTGATGCGTGTAGTTGAGGCGAAGGTTGCCGAGGCCAATAACCGTTAACGCATCCGCCTTCGCACCTTTGAAACCAACTCTAAAACTCGCGGAAACTCGCACTCCCGACGGCGCGCAGCTCACCCTGCACGAGCACGACGCCAGCTATTGCATCCGCCTCGATGGCCAGGATCTGATGCACTCGGATACCAGCGCGTCCGAGGTGTTGCTCGGCGAACTCGCCGCCGCGCTTCTGGCCAAACCCGGTCCGGTGCGCGTGCTGATCGGCGGTATGGGGTTGGGCTACACCCTCAAGGCGGTGCTCGCGAAGGCCGGGCCAAAGGCGCTGGTGGAGGTCGCTGAACTCATGCCGGAAGTGGTGGAGTGGAACCGCACCTTCATGGCCGGACTTAACGGCAAACTGCTCGATGACCCACGGGTGAAAGTGCGCCTCGGCGACGTGGTCGAGACCATCGCGCGCGCCCGCCCCGAGTCCTAC
>JAIYBI010000246.1 GCA_027488595.1 Opitutaceae bacterium
AAGCGGTCGCCGTAGTCGTAGAGTTCGTCGCCCACCAGATGCCAGAAGAGCACGTATTGAGTCGGGCCACCGCCCGGAGGCGTGAAACGGCGCCACTGCGCAGGTTTGAGCGCGACCTTGCCGTAAGTGGCGGGAACACCGAACTTCATTTCGTCGCACTTCCAGCCGTTCTCGGTCCAGCAGCGGTCTGGTGTGTGCGACGCGACTTTATGGGTGGGCATCCGACCGGCCCGCCAATAGGCGACGTAAACACCAAGCGAGCGCTGGCCGCTGCGGTAGGTAAGATACGCGTAGTCGTCGAAATTCAATATGCGCTCGGCCGCCTCGGCCACAAACTCGCTGGGCCCTAACGGCTCCACCCGCGACACCCACGCACCGGCCGAGGCCGGGAGCCGCTTCACCAACTCGCCCGCCGCAATGCCGCCGCCGGCTTCACCATCCTTGATGTTGCGCACACTCAAAAACTGCAGCGCCACACCTCCGATCAGGATAACGGCGACGACAGCAAAGAGGATGCGATTTTTTTTCATCGGTGCACAAGGGAGAAGGTCAATCAAACCCGCCGCCCCTTTCACGCAAATTCTTTATCTCGCGCCAATCACGGACCGACTCGACGGCGCCGCCCTCACTCCACCCGTCGCGCCGGCACGCCAAACACCTTGGTGTCCGCCTCCACATCACGCAAAATCGCCGAGCCAATGCCAAGGTAGGCGCGGTCTCCGATTCGCAAGCGGGGTGCCACCGCCACGTGGCTGCTGAACCAGACTTCGCTGCCTACCTGCACACCGCCGGTGACGTCGCAATGGCAGTTGATCTGCGTCCAATCGCCGACGTTCGCATCGTGGTCCACGCTCGCGTGCATGTTCACGACGACGCCTTTACCGAGGACGTTATAGCCCGATACGACCGCGTATGGGCAAAGAATCACGCCCGCTCCGAGCTTCACCTGATCGCCCACCACGGCGGTGCGATGGATGAGGGTGATAAACTGGCCGCCGCGCGCCTCGATGCGCTCAAAGCAGCGCCGCTTCATCGCCGGGATTCCCATCGCGCAGACAAACACTTCGTCGGCGGTGGGCTGGTGGTCCTCGATCCGCCCCAGCCAAGGCGCAGGCACATGAAGGCCCGCCATCGCTTCGGGGTTATCGTCAATAAACCCTTTCACGTTCCACGCGTCGCCATAACCGAGCGACTGCCGCGCCCACGCAAGCACTTCGCGTCCAAAGCCTCCGGCACCGATGATGATTAGCTGTTTCATGGGGTAAAAATCAGGGCTTTCGAAACGCGCACTCAGATCGTGCCGGAATCCACGAACAGGTTTTGCCCCGTGATGGAAGCCGCGCCTTCTCCGAGCAGGAAAACCACCGTTGCCGCCACCGATTCCAAACTCGCGGGGGCCTTGAGCGCGGTGCGCGCGTGGATGCGCTGGCGTTGCTCCTCGGTGAGCGCGCCGCTCATGGTCGTCTCCATAAAACCCGCCACCACGCAGTTCGAGCGGATGCCACGGGAACCCCACTCGCGGGCGGTGTTTTTCGAAAACGCCTCCAGCGCACCCTTCGTCGAGGCATACATGGCAAGGCCCTTGTAACCGGTGTGCGCGCTGATCGAGGACACATGCACGATCGAAGCGCCTTTGCCGTGCAGCAGTGCGTTGCGCACAAACTGCCGCGTCGCCATCATCGGCGCGAAGACGTTCACCGCATACATCGCCTGCAAGCGCCCGAGGTCGAGGTTGCTCACGAGGTCGTCGTAGGCCATCGCCGCGTTGTTCACGAAGCCATCGAGCGGAACCTGCAAACCCGCGAACTCCGGGCCGAAAATCGTCTTCTCCACGCCGTCGGCATCAGCCAGGTCAAACGCGCAGAACTTAACCCGATCGGGTGCCGTCGCCGCCAGCGCCGCGAACTCCGGCGAGGCCGCGCGACTCACGCCGTAGACCGTCCACCCGGCCGCCACCACCGCATGCGCGATTGCAAGGCCCAGTCCGCGCGAGACCCCGGTGATGAGGATGTTTTTCGACATGAGGCGCAGGCATAGGCGGCGCACCCTCCGCCCGCAAGCCCCGCTTAAACGCCCGATTGCTTGCCGGTGCGACCGCGCGCGATCCGCTCCACGCACTTGATGAGGCGCGGCACTTTCGCCGCCTGTAATCGGCCGCTTAAAAACGCCCGCAACTCCGCCTCGTCGGGCGGTGGCGCCGCCACCACCTCCGCCACCAATATCTGCCCGAGCACCGAGTTTGCGCGTCCGTAAACGCGCACCTCCGTCACTCCGGGATAAGTCAGCATCAGGGTCTCGACTTCGGCGGGGTTCACCTTGTGTCCGCCCACATTCACCCAGTCGCGCTCGCGGCTTAAAATCCGCCAACGCAGGGGATCGTCCGATACCACCGCGACGGTGTCACCGGTGCGATACCAGCCGTCCTTGATCACTTGATCTCCTTCCGCGAAATCACCCAGCAGCACTGCCGCCACTTGCAACTCCCCGTCCGCGATCCGCACCCGTCCGGCCAGTTCAGCGGGCACCGAAAACACTTCGCCGTCGGCCGCGAGCAAACTCCCT
>JAIYBI010000086.1 GCA_027488595.1 Opitutaceae bacterium
GCCCGTGTGGCAGGTGCACACCGGCCAGAAATCCCTTCCCGCCAAAAGCTCCGCCGCCCGCATGAACGTCTGGCGCGCCACGCCAAATTACTGGGAAATCCACCTGCGCGACATCCCCTTCCTCGCGCCCGACGCGCCAGCCGGAGCGACTCCGCTACGCGTCCACCTCGTCTTCCACGCCCATCCGGATCGCCTGCACCTGGAGTTCCGCGTCGAAACCGCCGCCGGCCAGGCCGCGCCCGTGCGCCTCGGCTGGGCTTTCGACACCGCGGCCACTTCGCGAATCGAGCAAGCAGGCAAACGCGCCGCCCTCGCCTTCTCCGACTCCGCCGCCCTGCTCGCCCCGCCCGCCGGTGGCTTTGAGGCAGACCCTCGCGCCGCCACCACCACCCTCGCCTTCGCCCCTGCCGCCGCGCCGTGGTTCGTGCTCCGCGCTGCGAGTCCTCGCACCCCGTCTGCCGCGCCCGCCGAACTCTCCACTCTCTTCCGCGAAGAACTCGACCCGCTCGCCACCGCCGCCTTCGCCGCCGACGCCCACGGAGTCTGGAGCGGCTACGACCCCGCCTCGGGCCTCTACCTGCTCGACCTGCTCTCCAACCGACCCGCCTTCAGCTTCGACGCCGCCCACAAGGTCCCCTCCCGCCGCATCGAAACCGCGATCACCGCGCCCGCATCGTCCACCGCCCGCACCCTCACCGTTCTCGCCCGCACCGGCCTCGGCAATCTGGAGGCCGGAGTGCTGGCCGACCCGCACGGCTTTCCCCGCGCCGTGCCCGCCTTCGTCGCGAAAAACTTCGCAGGCGAAAAAGAAGAGCCCGACGACACCGCCTACGGCGACATCGTGTTTCCCCTCGCCCTCGGCCCGACCGAGCCGCGTGAACATCGCGTCCTCGCGCTCTTCCAGACCTGGGGCGACCACATGCTTAAGCAGGTTTCGTCCATCCGTTTTTTTAACATCTACTGGCACCTCTCCACCGGACTCAGCGAGACCACCTGCTTCACCCACGCCTGGATGTTTATCCGCGGAGGCCTGGTCAGCATCCCCGACTTCCGCCCCTACTCCGGCCCCTTCATGATGGGCCAGCCTCAGCATGATTGTTATTCCTGGCCGGGCTTTCTGAACTACGAGACCGCCGCCGGCCCGGTGCGTCCGCTCTATGAGCGCACCGATTTCCACTCCATCGCGCCGAATCTCTCCCGCTTCACCATGCGTTTCCGCACCAGCGACGCCGCCGCCCGCCTCGCGGTCGAGATCATGGAGATTCCCCAAACCGACGAGATGCGGACCTTCCTGCGCCTGCGCTACGAGTGGGACAAACCGGTCGCGCTCACCGGCGATACGCGCCGCACCTTCCGCTGGCTGCAAACCTACGAGAAAAACCTCCCGCGTGAACTTCTCTGGCTCCCCGCCGAAGGCCCCGGCCGCACGATCGCCGTGCCCAAGACCCCCGCCGCCGACGCGCCCCCGCTCCTGCTGGCCGAACCGCTCGCGCCCGCCGGACCCTACGCCGGCGCGCACGAGCAAAAGGACAACTACTCCTCGCTCATGCTCATCACCCGCATCGCTGGCCGCCTCGGCGGACAGCCCGTCGAGCGCGCCTACCTCACCGCCGAGTTCGACGCCACCAAGGGCCTCTACGCCTTCGTCTCCGAGCGGGCCGATCTGAAAATCGAGTCAGGCGACTGGCTCGAAGCGGATGTGCTGCTGATGCCGCACGCCGAGATCAATCCGCCGCTCTTCAAGGCCACCCGCGAGCGCGAATACTGGTTCGAACGCGCCCCGCGCATCACCGCCGTCGCCGTCGGCACCAAGCGCGCCGACTTCCCCGCCACCGTGCGCGCCAATAACGACGTCGCGCGCTTCACCGTGACCGGCGGCCTCGATACGCTCCCGCTCATCGCCGAGGGTTTCTCCGCCCCCGGCGTGCCGCTCCTCTGGAAGGACGCGCTCTGGCAGGATCAGCAACTCCACGGCGGCGACGGTTACCAGGTGGATCGCGCCCCCGCCGACGGCACCCACCGCTTCACCTTCGTTTATCCGATTCGCCGCACCGAGACGCACGACTTCACGGTTTCCCTGCTCAAGGTCAGCGGCGCCGAGTTGGCGAGTCTGCGCGATGACAACGGCCTCCCCGTCGCCCGCTTCACCGCGAAGGCCGACTACACGGTGACCGCACCGGTCTTTTTCCAAGGCGGCGAAAACCGCATCACCGCCGGCTCCGACCTGGTGCGCGCCTCGGGCCGCACCGCCGAGCTGCGCGCCGTGCCCGTGAGCTTCACGCCGGCCACCGGCGAGGCCGTCGTGCGCATCGCCGCCGCCAGCGAGGCTCGGGTTGACCTCACCATTGCCGGCGCGGCCGGACGTCTGAGCCTGCCCCAGTGCGTGCCGGGGCGCCGCTACGAAATCACCCGCGAGGGCAGCGCTGGAACCGAGTATCTCGTCGCGAGCGATCAAGGCCTCGTCCTCGACGTGCCCGCGTCGCCCACTCCACGCCGTATTTCGATCACGCCCGCCGCGCCCTGAGTCGGTGCGACAACTAAGCTTTTCCAATCACTCCAGCGGCAGCAGCAGCATCCATCGGGATTTCCGCCATTCAGTCTGCTGCGGTGGCGTCATGTGCTTGCGAAAGAACGCGCCGATTTTTTTGTCCCCGGTGGCGGCCGTCACCATCCAGAAAAACTCGGTCGGCGCGGTCTTCTTGAACTTGCCATCCCCGAAGGTCCAGCTCGCCGGCTGCTCGACGTAGGGCTGAAGCCACCGCGCCGCCTGGCGTAGCGAGCGACCGTCAGGCGTTTGGTAGGCCCACAAATCCACATCGAGCCGCCGAGCTAGAAGGAGCATGTCTGCCATGCCTTTTAGATTCCAGCAGGTATCCATCGCAGAGTAGGCGCGCTTCTGCTCATGCGGAGTGGCCCCGTCGGGCTCGATCTGAACC